>JBDKGG010000102.1:0-16289 GCA_039798325.1 Bacteroidota bacterium | reverse complement strand
TTGAATGATGAAAAAGAAAAATGTAAACCCATTTTAGGATTAAATTATAAATGTAAATTTGTACCAGGACAAACACTAAAAACAACAGTTAAACTGTAAACTTTTTTTAGGACGGGTCAGTTTACACTTTTATGGCACAAAACCACCCCGGTCGTAAAGCGCCACCCCTCCTATCCCTGCGGGCAGGAGGGGAAATAAATCCTTCAGAGCTAAGTAAAATTAGAGCGAGAATGAGAAACAGAATGATAGCATATTTACTAATTCCTTCATTGCACCATTCCTCTATTACTCTCAATAGTTAAAAAGCCCGAATAGCTCTTACATAGTAATTATAGTTCTTGTTGCTACCGGTCCAACCATTGCCGGGACCGAAATATAACTTAAAGCCTGCTTGTGAATGCAATTCCGAAGAAGACCAATAATCATTAGCTGAAAGGACGAGAATACCGCTCAAATGCACATTTTTATAAATTAAATTCAGTTCATCTCGCGATGGCAAGAACCAATCGGTTTGTCCACCCAAACTTAAATTTAAACAAACCTCTGCAGCTGTTGAACCTGAACAATTATTCACTATTTGATTGGTGTTGAATTCTCCAGTACCAACAAGGTTGGAAATTCCTGAAATGGATGTTCCAATGCACCCCCATTGCGCACTTGTACTTTGATCATTCGGGGATACCTCTAAATATTGCCAACCTCCATCTATATTTCCCTTATTGAAAAACACTCTTCCACCACCTGGTCCAATCTCTCCAATTGACAAGGTTTGAAATGAAACTTCGTTACCATACGCGCTGACATTGTTTTCTGTTATTGCATATGCCCGCACATAATAAGTAGTATTTGGGGTCAATAAATGGGCATATTGATAACTCAAAGCTGAAATACTATCAAAAGCACCAATACCTGTTCCGATTTGAAACCGTGTCGAATTGATTGTAGGGTGAGGTGAAGTTGAATAAACCACTCCTCTTTCCATTATTTCATAATCATTGGCATTACTGACACTCCCTCCAAACGTAGCCGAATTTGAGGTAATTCCCGTTACGGCATTGGTGGTGATGATGGGCATAATCAAAGCGCCATTACTATTAGAGCCCTGTCCGACAGATGAAACAAAAGTTTGTCCATTGCTTAGCATTAAAGAATCGCCATCACTGGAAATGGAATTGATGTAAATTCCATTGGCAATAGAATTAGCTTGCTCACTATACAACGCATACGGAACACTCAGCATCTGCTGGGTTCCCAAATCCGCTGCGCCCATCATCACCTGCAAAAACTTAGCACCACTCCCCCAATTGATATCGGCAAAGTTGCCTTGAGACACAACCCCATTTCCCACCACACAAGAAACCAATCCTTGGGCGTTGCTGGTCAAGGCATGGCTTTCTTGGTAAACCACTGTTCCCGTTGCTGAACCATCATGGATCATGAAAGTCAAACTCACTGCACTACTCGCAATGACACTTCCATTTGCATTGCGCATCACCGCTTGGTAGGGAATACCTAAAGGTGACTGGGAATGAAAGGATGAGGGAACGAGGATTAAAAAAGCGATAATGAGTTGAAGGATTAGGGTTAAAAACGTTTTCATTTTTTTTCAATTTTAGGCTAATATAATAAAACAGAGCGGGTAAGAGAAGGTGAACTAGTTTCCCCTCCCAATCTAGCAACGCGAGAGAATTGAAAGGTGGTTCTTTGGGTGCGATGATATAAAAAAAGCTGCCCTTGCGAGCAGCTTTTCCAAAATTCTATTGAGAACGACTAGTCCATCTTGTTCACCTTGATCAACTCTACTTCGAAAATCAATGTAGAGTATGCAGGAATAGTACCCATGTCTTGTGCACCGTAGGCCAATTGCTGAGGAATAAAGAATGTAGTTTTACCACCTTCCTTCATCAATTGAAGACCTTCAGTCCAACCTGGAATTACTTGGTTCAAACCAAATGTAGCTGGCTCACCGCGCTTGATGGAAGAATCAAAAATGGTTCCGTCCGTCAAACGACCTTCGTAATGAACGGTCACTTCATCTGTAGCATCAGGATTCACACCTGTTCCTTCAACGTTTGTCTTATACTGCAATCCTGAAGCGGTTACTTGGATGCCAGGATTGGTTTTGTTTTGGGCCAAGAACTCCTCTCCAGCTTTACGCGCCACTGCGGACTTGGCTTCTGCCAATTTACCCAATTCACTTTGGATAACCATGTTGCACTGCTCCTCGTTCATGCTAGTGGGTTGACCTGCCAAGGCCGCCTTCATGGCTTCACCCAAAATCGTGGTATTCAATTCCACAACACCAGCTTGTTTCAAATTGTTTCCAATGCTCACGCCCAATGCATAAGAGAGCGAATCGTTGTTACTCATAGTAGCTTCTTTTTTTGTTTTTTTGTTTTTGTCTTTTGTTTGGGCGTCGGCACTGAATGCGTTCAACAACATTAACGCTACCAAAATACTTCCGAATACTTTTTTCATGTTTCTATTTTTTGTTGAGGGTTTCTTATTTCTTGCCTCCTGCACAACCTTCTCCGATACAGATAAATTCTATTTCGAAGATCAAAGTTGAGAATGGCTCAATTCCTCTGCCACCGCGCTCACCATAAGCCAAATCAAAAGGAACATATAAAACGGCTTGATCACCCACTTCCAACAACTGCATGCCTTCTGTCCATCCGGGAATGACACGATTCAAAGGAAACTCTGCTGGAACACCAGATTCTTTACTGGTTTCAATGATATCACCATTAATGTTCTTCAATGTGTAATGCACATTAATAACATCCGTAGGCAATGGCTTTTTGCCTGAACCTGATTTTGAGGTGATTTTGTATTGCAAACCACTGGCAGTGACTTGAACACCTTCTTGGCTCTTGTTCTTCTCTAAAAAGTCTTTTCCCTTTTGCTTATTGCCTTCGAATTTTGAAAGTTCTGCCTTTCTCATTCCCTCTTCTCTTTTCTCCAAACAAGAGTTGAAGAATGTTTGAGCCGTGGCCATGTCCAAAGTCATGGTGCGATTGGAATCAAGTGCGTCCAACATGGCTGTCTTCACGATCTCCATGTCCAAAGAATCCAAGTCATAACGTTCACCCAATTGAGAAAGGTATTGACCATAGGACAAACCGATGGCGTAAGCCAAACTATCCTTTTCTGATTTCAACTCAACGGTTCCACCGTTTCCACCACATGAAGCGAAGAAAATAATCGCTCCTACTGCTAAAATTGATAAATATTTCATTGTAGATTAATTGCGTTGCGAAACTACATCAAACCAAGGTTCATTTGACATAAATCCAGTTTTGATTGTCCGAAAATTTGTTATTGAATTGATAACCCAATACCTCGAGTTTCTTCAAATCAGCTGGTTGGGTAATTTTATTCTCCATGGCCAAACGGACCAGCTCTCCTCGTGCCTGCTTAGAAAAGCTAGAAACACTGGTCAATTTATCCCCCTTTTTTACTTTGAAATCGATGTGGATGATTGGGCATTGTGTCCATCCCTCGATCATGGCACTGTATTCTTGTGAGGCACAATTGACAATGACTTCAGGCTGGAATTGGGCCAAATCTGTTTGTATGGGCTGACGCCAATGGTCATATAAATTTTTGAATTTATCATGGGGTGTCCAAGGCGCTCCAACCATTAGTCGATAGGATTGCACAATGTCGGTTGGTTTGAGTGCGCCATACAGACCGCTGAGAATCCAAAGATGACTCTGAGCAAAATCCCATGTCTCATGGCTCCACGACCTTGCGCTTAAACGTGTGTAAGCATCTCCATTGTATATGGCCGCTGCGGGAAAGGATGGCGACTTTTCCCATTGGACATGCATGTCGATCACCTCTTGCAACAATTTGCCTTTGGCCGCCATCACTTTTTCCAATTGAGCGCCAGACAAACTTCTCAAGGCCTTCATGATGGCCTTGGCTTCTTTGGCGTGTCGGGGCTGCGTAATTGCGATAGGACAATCAAAAGGTTGGGTATTCAACTTTTTGGCTGGTGACAGCAAATACAAAATGGAAGACATTAGAAATTCGGCTTGAGCAAGTATTTACTGTAGAATTTATCGATCTCTCCAACAGCCTCTTGGGCAGTATCTACCACGATGAACAAATCCAAATCCTCCGCATTGATGTTGTGTTCAGCTTCAAGCAAAGTTTCTTTGATCCACTCTACCAATCCTGTCCAGAACTTCTTGCCCACGAGGATGATCGGAAATCTTCCAATCTTCTCTGTTTGGATCAACGTCAACGCTTCAAACAATTCGTCCATTGTACCAAATCCTCCGGGCATGACTACGAAACCTTGGCTGTATTTGATGAACATCACTTTGCGAACGAAGAAATAATCAAAGTCAATGCTCTTGTCGTGATCGATGTATGGATTGCTGTGCTGTTCAAATGGAAGAACGATGTTCAAACCCACACTGGTTCCATTGCCTTCTTTGGCACCTTGGTTTCCCGCCTGCATGATTCCGGGGCCTCCTCCTGTAATGACACCGTATCCTTTTTGCGTCAGCAAAAAAGCAATTTCGCGGGCCATGGCATAGTAGGGATTATCTGGTTTGGTTCGGGCTGAACCAAAAATGCTCACACAAGGTCCGATGGCGCCCATGCGCTCGTAACCAGTTACAAATTCACCCATGATCTTGAAGATCGACCATGAGTCGTTGGATTTCATCTCATGCCAAGATTTGGCTTTGAGTTTATTGATAATTCTAGAGTCTTTTTCCATAAAAAAAAATTTAAAAGGGCATCTAATGTAATCACTAAAACCGCTTTTTCGGTTTTAAAGTTCCTTTTTTCCCATCTTTTTTATTGTCCTTTGATGACCACTTGATTTTTTTCTCATGAAAAGCTCCTTTGAAGTCGGGATTGTCTTTTCTCTTTTGCCAGTCGATGTCCCTGTTTTGGGCAATCATTTCAGACTTCACCGTCTCCGATAATACTACAGCTTCTGGAATGGCCTTGCGCTCGATTTCTTGCTTCATCAATTGCTCAATCTTGCGCACATGATAGACCTCTGCCACATCCATCATGCTGATGGCTACACCCGTCTTGAATGCCCTACCTGTTCTTCCAATTCGGTGAACATAATCCTCATGCTGATGCGGGATTTGGAAATTGACTACGTGAGAAACCTCAGCTACGTCAATGCCACGAGCAGTCACATCAGTGGTAACCAATACCCGAACATCGCCGGCTTTGAATTCGTCCATGGCATTGATTCTGGCGTTCTGCCCTTTGTTGCTATGAATGACCACCGTCTTGCCCAATTTTTTCTCCAACAGTATCTGATGAATTTGGGTCACCCATTCTTTGGTTCGACAAAAAACCATGACACGGGACATGGATGCATCCGTTTCTAACAAATGCACCAACAAATTGATTTTCGAAGGGTTATTTGGAACTGAATAAAGATATTGTTCAACCGTTTCTGCCGGAGTGGCCTGCGGTGTTACTTCCAAAATATTGGGGAACAAAAGAAAATTGTCGGCGATGCGCTGCACCTTATCGGGAAATGTTGCTGAGAACAACAATTGCTGTTTCTTGTGTGGAATTTTTTCCTGAATGTCTCTGAGCTGTGGCCAAAAACCCATGTCCATCATTCGGTCACATTCGTCCAAGACCACGGTCTTCATCGCCTTGGTCACAAACACCCTTTTGGAATAAATTTCCAGGAATCGACCTGGGGTGGCGATGATGATATCAACACCTTGTTCTAATTTTTCGGATTGCGCTTTGGGGCCAATTCCGCCATACAGCGCAACGTATCTCAAATCCGTATTGACAATCAATTGGGCCAAAACCCTTTCGATTTGCACCACCAATTCTTTGGTGGGCGCCAAAACCAATACCCGTGGATCAGTGCCTTGGGCAAACTTCAATTTTTGAACGATGGGCAGGAGATAGGCCAACGTTTTTCCTGTTCCTGTTTGAGCAATGCCCACCACATCTTGTCCAGCCAATATCATGGGAATGGCCTTGGACTGTATCTCTGTTGGCTGCTCTATGCCTTGCGTGGTCAGTGCATCGATAAATTGCTTGGTAATCTTTAGTTCCGCAAATGCACTCATGGTGTTTTTTCTATTTCTCTTCTATTAATAACGGGATTGGCATAAATCTGCAACATGATTTCCTTGGCCAAAGCGGAAAATCCTTCTTTGGGCAACAATGTCTTTTTGCGGTTTAAACTCAATCGAAAAACGTTAGCTCTGATATAATTGCCAAAAGCAATTTTTTGAATATTGGAATAATGCTCTTTGTAATCCTTTGTTCCCATCAGCAAGTCGTACGCAATGTAATTGGTAGGCCAAAGTTTATAGATGCGGTGCATCTCATGATCGATGGCTTGGGTGAGGTGACGATACTTTTCATTCTTGTTTTGAATGGACTTCATCTCCTCAATGCGATCTGTTAATGGCTCTCCAACGGTAATGTTGACTCTGCCTTTGTGGCCGGTGATTCCCGTCAGCATGGACAGCACATCCTCTCCTTTCTTCTTTTCATACGAACCGAAAAGTTTGATGTGCATGAGTTCATTGGTTTTGAGCATGTCGCAGGGATCATACTCATAACTCACCGCCATGGGAATCATTTGTAAGGATTTCAAAGTTTCTTCGATTTCTCCATTGCCAATCATGGCAAACATCTTCAACAATCCGGTGGCTGTGCGATCGTCTCCATCTTTGCTTCGACCTTCTCTTTGGGCAATCCAAATGGAATTGTTTTCCTTTTGAATGGTGTTGCGGATATAATTCGATAAGCGCATGGAATACAAGAAAACCTCTTTGGAGCTCACGTTCCGATTGACGATGAAATTTTTATTGGCTCTTACAATGTCTTCTACCACCCGATGCTGAAGGAGGTTATCTCCAATGGCAATTTGGGTGGTGCGGTATCCTTCCTCTAAAAGACTAACGTTCAGCAAAGCGCTATCCAAGATAATGTCGCGGTGGTTGGAAAGGAAGAGGTAGGCTTTGGTTCGATCCAAAGATTGAATATTGGTGAAAGACATGCCTGAGGTGGTCATTTCGATGACCCGTTTAAAGGCAGGACCTGAAATCTCTGACTGGAATTCATCAACGGACTTCACTCCACGCATCATACCATGAATGGCATTTTTGGAAAGACCAGGGTACACCCATCGGATCATCTTATAAAACAGTGGTTCATTTAAGATGCGATCGATGGCGGGAACCAATTCTTCATTGGTGTATGGTCTGATGGTATCAAAATTATGAATATCAAAAGTTTCCTGTTCCATGGGCTAAAGATACGATGAAGGCCACGGGATGCAGATGAAACCTTCAAAAGTTAAAAACAAATGACGGTTTGGAAAATGAGACAATGGGTGGTAATCTTGTGCTATAATCTTTAACCATGAAAAACATTTTTGCTGTCGTCTTTTCTTTCATTTCATTGATTTCATTTGCTCAATTGGGCTCCATTTGCACGGATGCTGAAAGCATTGATAACAATGCCGTTTACACAACCAGTGCAACATACACCACCAGTTTCGATAACCATTGGTATGTTTTCACACCTGATTCTGGGGGTATGCACACCATTAGTACTTGTAATCTAGCGGACTGCGACACCAAAATTTGGATTTACGAAAGTTGTTTGGCAACTGTCACTGAATATGCTGAAGGAACCTATAGCTACAACGATGATTTTTGTGGCTTACAATCGAGCATTACCGTCAACTTCATCGCTGGCAATACTTATTACATCAGAATCGGGGATTATGCGGATGGCTGCACCGACATACTGACTTGGAATATCAGTTTCATTGGGCAAATTGTGGGGTGCATGGATCCCGCCGCTTGCAATTACAATCCCTCGGCCACACAAGAAGACGGCAGTTGTGCCTACTACCCCAGCCCATTCTGCTCACAACCCGATTTGGCCATGGACTCATTGGCCTTGGTGAGCTCACTGTACTTAACCCAACATTTCTCAGACAATTGTGACATACAAGAAGGATGTGTAACCGGATATGGCAATCGCTGGGTTTTGGCATTCAGTTCCAAAATCAACAATTTGGGGCAAGAGGATTATTATTTGGGCAATCCCACGACCAACCCTGGGATGTTCACGACGCAAAACTGTCATGGTCATACCCATTATGAGGGTTATGGTGATTATCGTTTGATGGATGTGAATGGAAATATCATTCCCGCAGGGCATAAGAACGGTTTTTGCGTGATGGACTTGTGTGGCATTGGCCAATACAATTGCGGAGACATGGGAATCAGTGCAGGGTGCTATGACATTTATGGCGCAGGTACACAATGTCAATGGGTGGACATCACCAATGTTCCTTCCGGACAGTATCGCTTGATGGCTATTGTCAATCCTGAATATTTACCAGACGCATTGGGCAGATTGGAAAGCAACACAGAAAACAACGGCGCCAATGTCTGTTTGGACATTCAATGGAATAATGGCGTTCCCGAGTTTCAAGTTTTGGCGGAATGTGCACAATACTATGATTGCTCAGGAGAATTAAATGGCTCGGCTACCATGGACTGCATGGGAGAATGCGATGGACCGCATTTGTTTGCGGACATGAATGCGGATACCACATTGAACAACGTGGATTTGGGATTATTCATGCAGCAAATGGCCGATGAAGCTCTGGCGGCCACCACTTGCAATGATTTGAACGGAAGTGGCAATTTAACTGTTTATGATTTAGCATTGGCTCAAAACTGTATGCACAATCAGAACAATGGAACCATTTGGAACAACGATTGTCAATTCCCTCAGGACTTGATCAATCCCAACAGCAGTGCTGGAATGGCCATTGCCAATGCTGATGTTGCCAATGGATGGGTGGATATCGAAGTGAAAAATTTCAATCAGAATTTAACCGCCTTCCAATTTCAAATCAGCGGCATTCACATCACCAGTGTATTGCCCATTTATCCTGGAATAACCAACGTGATGACGGACTTAAACAACAACAACCAAGTTTATTTTTTGTGTGATGGATTGACGAATGTGGCCATGAATACATCGCCCAATGCCTTTTGTCGTGTCTTCTTTGATGCGACTACCTCCTCCACCATTTGTATTGATGAGATCGTGGATGTGGTGAATGATCAATATGAGCGCATCCCCAGTTATATCTACGGCAATTGTGTGTCGGTGACCAATGGCGTTCAGTCATGGGTTGAACAAGAGCGCTTGATTCAGATTTTCAATAATCCTGTGAAAGAAACACTGAGTTTCCAAATCCAAGCAGCGGGCTTTGAAGGCCAAAATTGGTTTCAGGTCTTTGACATGAAAGGTCGTCAAGTGTTGAATACCCAATTAAACGGACGCCAGCACCAATTGGATGTTAGCAACTGGTCTGCAGGTGCTTATCAGATGCAAGTTGTAGGAGAAAACAATGTGCGATTGGTTCAGTCTTTGGTGAAAGAATAAAAGGAATGAAGGGATACTGTTAATGCCTGAATAAGCCTGACCGTTTTTTATTCATTCCCAATTTCATTCTTTTTTATCTTGATCAACATTTTTTTTTATTTTTTGGAAGAAAAGAAAAGGAGGTTTTCTGCGAAGTCCCGATAGCTATCAGGAGGAAGGTCCTATTAATACCTAATTACAAACAAGATCCTGAAATGGGTTTACTTCGATTGCACAAAACCACCCAGTCACTTCTTGCCACCCCTCCTATCCCTGCAGGCAGGAGGGGAAATTAAACCTATAGAGCTAAGTAAAAATTAGAGCGAGAATGAAAAACAGAATGAAAATGAATATTCAAGCATTAACATTCTTTCCTTCATCCCATCTCTCATACCATCATCGCTTTGGCGCGGGCATAAATGCTCTTGCTATCCAATCCGTATTTTTCCATGAGCTGATCGGGTGTGGCTGACTCTCCGAAGGAATCGTTGACTCCAATGAAAGATATTGGGCATGGGTGGTGTTGCGCCAATGTTTGCGCTACTCTACTGCCCAAACCTCCTATGATATTGTGCTCCTCCGCGGTAATGACACGATTGGTCTTTTTGGCACTGGCCACAATGGCCGCCTCATCCAATGGTTTGATGGTGTGGATGTTGATCAAATCAACAGATATTCCTTCTGCTTCCAATTGCAATGCAGCCTCTACTGCTGGCCAAACCAGATGTCCTGTTGCGATGATGGTCACATCGGTTCCTGCATGGATGTGCCATGCTTTTCCAATTTCAAACTTTTGATCTACTGCTGTGAAATTGGTCACCTTGGGGCGTCCGAATCTCAAGTAAACGGGGCCTTCCATCTCAGCGATGGCCATGGTGGCCGCCTTGGTTTGATTGTAATCACATGGATTGATGACCGTCATTCCTGGCAACATGGACATCATGCCTATGTCTTCCAATATCTGGTGTGTCGCGCCGTCCTCTCCCAATGTCAATCCCGCATGGGATGCACAGATCTTGACATTCTTTCCACTGTATGCCACACTCTGACGAATCTGGTCATACACACGACCCGTACTAAAGTTGGCGAAAGTTCCTGTAAAAGGAATCTTTCCACCGATGGTCAAACCTGCAGCCAATCCGATCATGTTGGCCTCAGCGATACCAGTTTGAAAAAATCGCTCTGGAAATGCTTTTTGAAAAGCATCCATCTTCAAAGATCCTGTTAAGTCAGCGCAAAGGGCAACTATTTGATCATTCTTCTTTCCGGCTTCCAATAAACCTGCACCAAATCCTGAACGGGTATCGTTGGCGGGGGACAATTCAAATGTTAACATATGTGCTGATTAATAATCTCCTAAAGTTTCTTCTAATTGTGAAAGTGCATTGGCCAACTCTTGATCGTTGGGGGCTACACCATGCCATTTGTGGGTTCCTTCCATGAAGTCTACCCCTTTGCCCATCGAGGTGGTCATCAAAACCATGATGGGTTTTCCTTGACCTGTCAATTGCTTGGCTTCATCGATGGTTGTATTCAAAGCCAATAAATCATTTCCGTTGGTTTCCAATACCACCCAACCAAATGCTTCCCACTTGGCTTTGATATTGCCCAAAGACAATACTTGATCTGTTGAACCATCTATCTGTTGTCCGTTACAATCAATGAAAGCAATCAAGTTGTCAATTTTGTTGTGCGCAGCATACATGGCTGCTTCCCATACTTGACCTTCCTGAATTTCTCCATCACCTTGAAGGACATAAACCAACTGAGAATCATTGTTTAATTTTTTGGCTCTTGCAGCACCTATCGAAACGGAAAGTCCTTGACCCAAAGAACCGCTTGCGATTCTGATGCCTGGCAAATGCTCATGCGTTGTTGGATGTCCTTGCAGACGTGTATTCAATTTTCTGAATGTCGACAATTCAGCTACAGGGAAATATCCGCTGCGAGCCAAAACGGAATACCATACTGGAGAAATGTGACCATTGGACAAGAAGAACAAATCTTGGTTCGTTCCATTCATGTCAAAAGCCTCAGGATTGTGCTTCATTTGCTTAAAGTACAACGAGACAAATAGGTCGGTGCAACCAAGACTGCCACCGGGATGACCACTGTTTACGGCATGCACCATGCGAACAATATCCCTTCTCACTTGAGAGGCGATACTTTGTAATTCTGAAATTGATTTGGACACTTGGATTGGGTTTTGGCAAAATTAGAACAAAGCCAATTGTTAAAACGAATGGTGTTCACCAATTGTGGAAAACAAGCGACTTGACTTGGTCTATTTTTGTTCGGTGTAATTTTAAACGTTTTGATATGAAACATGGCTCTTTCAGCATTTTTTTATTTTTAGTTTTCCATTTCCAAACCGTTGCCCAAGAATATGCTCCTGCAGACACCAGTCGTTACGAAACACTGACGAGGAATGTCTACAAAGCACTCAAACAGGAGAACAGAAAATTCCTTGAGCCGCACATCATGAGCGCCGACGCCTTCAAAGAAATCATCTTGGAATACAGTAAAAATGTAAGTGGCGTTTCATCCGAAATCATCATGAAGGAATTGAATGATCCCAAGAGAACGGCCGAAATCACCACCATGCTGAATCAAAAAATTCAGGAAAAATACCACACGGCTTTGGCCGACCTGGTTGATTATGGATTCAACATGGAGGCATCTCATTACATCGACCACCAAATTGATCCAGACCGCGAAGGATATATGTGGACCTACGATGTCCTATTTCGCATTGCCGACTCCAAGGATACCTTGACCATCAAATTAAAATCATGTATACACAATAAAAAAGATTGGTATTTGACAGAAGGCATCAAAGTGAAGCGCTATTACAAACCCGCCACTGTGACTTATGAGGGAGTCGAAGAGCTTGCATACCCATATGAGCACCAAAAAATTGAAGTCATGGATCCTCAAATTCAAGAGATTCCCATGGAAGATAGTTACCCGCCCGTTGAAGACATGGAAGATATTCCTGTCCCTGTGATGGAGGAATATGAACCAAACATAAATGATTCCACGACCGTTTATGAAATAGTGGAACAAATGGCCATTTATCCCGTTGATTTAAGGGCAGAAATTGCCCGAAAAATCCAATACCCGCAGTATGAAAAGGAAATGGGTATTCAAGGTACGATTTATACGCAATTCATTATTGAGCGCAATGGAAGCATCAGTGATATTATTGTTTTAAGAAATATTCCTGGGTCAAAGAATTTTGAAAAGGAGGCCCTCAGAATTTTAAAAAGCCTAGATCATCGATTTCAACCCGCGATGCACAATGGAAAGAAAGTACGTTGTAAATTCACCTTGCCCATTAAGTTTGTTTTGCAGTAAATTGTCAATAAACTTTTGAAAACCATTTGTTTTGACTATATTTGCCCACCCCGAAAGGGCTACATAACAATCACTAAAAAAGTATTAGCATGTATTTAACTACACAAAAAAAACAAGAAATCTTCGCCAAGCATGGCAAGTCAGCTACTGATACTGGTAGCTCAGAAGGGCAAATCGCTCTTTTTTCATACCGCATCAGCCACTTGACTGAGCACTTGAAAAAGAACAAAAAAGATTACAACACACAACGTTCGTTGATCAAATTGGTTGGTAAGCGCAGAAGTCTTTTGGACTATTTGTACAAGACTGAGATCAACCGTTACCGTGCGATTGTTAAGGAATTGGATTTACGTAGGTAATCCAGCTCCTTTCCATACACCATTTGGCAAAGGGCAATTTTATATTGCCTTTTGTCGTTTTTTAGAAGAATTAAATTAAGACGAAAAATAAGATGAAAGTAGAAGCAATTACAATGACCATCGACCATGGAGATGGACGTGCCATTACCATTGAAACGGGTAAGTTGGCCAAGCAAGCACATGGATCTGTGGTGGTCAGACAAGGAGATACGATGCTCCTTGCAACAGTAGTATCCAACCTAGACGCCAAAGAAGGAATGGACTTCCTTCCTTTGACCGTTGAGTACCGTGAAAAGTATGCAGCCGCTGGAAGATTTCCTGGTGGCTATTTCAAGCGTGAGGCCCGTCCATACGATGATGAGATTTTGGTTTCTCGTTTGATCGACCGCGCATTGCGCCCCATGTTCCCCGAAGATTACCACAGTGACACGCAAGTCATCGTGAGCCTTATCTCTACCGATAAGGAAAACATGTCTGATAGTTTGGCTGGTTTGGCGGCTTCTGCTGCCCTAGCTGTTTCTGATATTCCTTTCAATGGCCCCATCTCTGAAGTGCGCGTTGCGCGCATCAATGGTGCGTTGATTGTCAATCCTACCCGCAGTGCATTAGAGCATGCAGACATCGACTTGTTGGTGGCTGGAAGCGCGGATAGTATTGTGATGGTAGAAGGTGAAATGAAAGAAGTAAGCGAAGCTGAAATGGTTGCAGCCATTGAAGTGGCGCATGCTGCCATCAAAGTTCAATGCCAAGCTCAGGTTGAATTGGCCGCTAAGGTGGGCAAGAATGGTCCAAAGCGTGAGTATTGCCACGAACCCAAAGACGAGGAATTGAAAGCCCGTGTTTGGAGTGAGTGTTACCAAAAGTTTTATGATGCTGCCAAGAAGCCATCAGAGAAGCACGAGCGTGGAGAGACTTTCCATCAAATTGAAACCGATTTTATTGCGCAATTCTCTGACGAGGAAAAGAAAGAGAAAGCGTTCTTATTGAAAAAATACACCCATGACTGTTTGAAGGACGCCATGCGCAACATGATTTTGAATGATGGTGTTCGTTTGGATGGACGCGATACCCGCACCATTCGTCCCATCTGGTGTGAAGTAGATTATTTGCCTGGTACGCATGGTTCATCCATCTTTACCCGTGGTGAAACACAATCATTGACTACGTTGACTTTGGGTACAAAATTGGACGAGCAATTGATTGATGGTGTGGCTGATGTACGTTACGACAAATTTTTGTTGCACTACAACTTCCCACCCTTCTCCACTGGTGAGGCCCGTCCCATCAGAGGAACTGGAAGAAGAGAAATTGGACATGGTAACTTGGCCTTGCGCGCATTGAAGCCCGTATTGCCCAAGACAGAAGATTGTCCTTACACCATTCGTATTGTTTCTGACATTTTGGAATCCAATGGATCCTCATCCATGGCCACTGTTTGCGCAGGAACCTTGGCCATGATGGACGGAGGTGTTCCCATCACCGCTCCAGTATCTGGAATCGCCATGGGATTGATTACCGATGAGGCTTCAGGAAAGTATGCCGTATTGAGTGACATCTTGGGAGACGAGGATCACTTGGGAGACATGGACTTTAAAGTAACGGGAACTTCCAAAGGGATCACCGCTTGTCAAATGGACATCAAGATCAAAGGATTGTCGATGCAAGTTTTGACTGAAGCATTGGATCAAGCCAAAGAAGGTCGTTTGCACATTTTGGGCGAGATCACCAAAACCATTGACAAACCAAGAGAAGATTACAAACCACATGCACCACGCATCGTGAGCTTTGAGATTCCATCTGATATGATCGGTCCAGTTATCGGTCCTGGTGGTAAAGTGATTCAAGAAATCCAGAAGACAACAGGTGCTACCATCTCTATAGATGAGAAAGATGGAAAAGGAGTTGTGGAAATTTCTTCATCTGACAAAGCCAGCTTGGATGCCGCTGTAAACCGCGTGAAGAGCATTGTATGGCCTCCACAAGTGGAGATTGGTGAAATCTATGAAGGTCCAGTAAAAACCATCCAACCTTTTGGTGCGTTTGTAGAAATTCTTCCTGGAACGGACGGATTGATTCACGTCAGTGAGTTGGAATGGCACCGTGTAGACGATGTAAGTAAGGTGTTGAAGGTTGGTGATATCGTGAAGTTCAAAGTTTTGGGAAGAGATCCTAAGAACAACAAATTGAAGTTGTCTCGCAAGGTATTGTTGCCCAAACCAGAAAAAACTTCAGAATCACAACCTGAAAGCAACTAATTAGCGAAAACGACGTATTAACAAGATAACAGAACTTTTCATCCAGCATGAGACAGTTAAAAATAACCAAACAGGTAACCAATCGGGAAACCGCATCACTTGACAAGTATTTGCAAGAGATCGGTCGCGTGGATTTGATTACCGCGGAAGAGGAAGTAGAGTTGGCACGTAGGATCAAGCAAGGCGACCAAGTGGCCCTTGAAAAATTAACCAAAGCCAACCTCCGTTTCGTGGTATCCGTATCCAAGCAGTATCAAAACCAAGGCTTGTCCTTGCCTGACTTGATCAACGAAGGCAACTTAGGATTGATCAAAGCCGCGCAGCGTTTTGATGAAACGAGAGGTTTCAAATTTATTTCTTATGCCGTATGGTGGATTCGCCAATCCATCCTACAAGCGTTGGCAGAGCAATCGCGCATCGTGCGCTTACCATTGAACAAGATTGGCTCGATCAACAAAATCAACAAGGCCTTTGCGAAATTGGAACAAGAATTTGAAAGACCTCCCACGCCAGCAGAATTGGCTGAGGTTTTGGAAATGACCTTGGACGAAGTCAAGCAAAGTTTGAGAAACAGCGGTCGTCACGTATCCATGGATGCTCCTTTGAAAGATGGAGATGAGAGCAGCTCAACCATGTATGATGTATTGCAAACCAATGACACCCCTTCACCGGACAATGATTTGTTGCACGAATCTTTGAGAAAAGAGATCGAGCGTTCATTGAAAACATTGACCTCTCGCGAGGCCGATGTGGTGAGATTGTACTTTGGTTTGAATGGCGAACATCCGTTGACCTTAGAAGAGATTGGTGAACGTTTTGATTTGACCCGCGAACGCGTCAGACAAATCAAAGAGAAAGCGATTCGTCGTTTGAAACACACCAGCCGCAGTAGAATGTTAAAATC
>JBDKGG010000101.1:0-2550 GCA_039798325.1 Bacteroidota bacterium | reverse complement strand
AACCCAACTGAAGGCATGTTGAACATCGCTGTTCAAAGCACCAATACACAAGATGTTAAAGTTGAAGTGTACAATGCAATGGGTCAATTCATCATGGTGGAGAAATTCAACAAAGTTGCTGCTGGTAAGAACAACTTGAGCTTGAATTTGAACAACGTTCCAACTGGATTGTACATTGTTGAAGTTACAGGAACTCAATTGAATGAGACTTTCCGTGTAGCGGTGAAGTAATTCATTTCAATAAATACAAGAAGGCCACCATTTGGTGGCCTTTTTTTTTGAGGCTTGGGTGATAAATAATCGAGAAAATCCTAACAATTAAAAAATCTTTGCTTCATCTTTGAAAAAGATTGGCGATGCAACATCGCCTCATGAAAATTACAATGGCAGATATCAATAGTGTTCTTCAAATGTTGGTCCCCAAGGACAAACGTTTTTTTCCTCTTTTTGAAAAGAGTGCGCATAGTTTGACCGATATGTCAAAAGCAATGGTAGAGGGTTTATCCGGCAGTGATGTGGAGCGAATCAATATGTTAACGACCATTTCTCAATTTGAGAAACAGGGGGATGCATACACTGATGCCATTGTGCGTGAAGCCAATGCCATTTTCTTGGTTCCTTTTGATCGAGAAGATATCTATGAATTGGCAGTGGTATTGGACGATGTAGCCGATTTTATGCACAGCGCAGCAAAGAAAATCAACCTGTACAAGTTGAGACAAATTCATCCCAACATGATTGCCATTGCGAAGCTCATCCAAGAACAATGTCACTCTCTCAATCAAATTGTTACGGAGTTGCCTGAGATGTATTATTCAGAGCGCGTTCAAAAGTGCATTGCTGAAATTAGAAACAATGAGAAGCGTGCGGAAGAGTTGCGAGATGAGACTTTGGTGGCCTTGTTCAATGAAGAGAGCGATGTCATTGAGAAAATAAAAATCAAAGAAATCATCACCACGCTCACGCGATCTGCAGACAGCGCAGAAGTGGCCGCCTCGGTGATGGAAGGTATTTTGGTGAAAGTTTCTTAGAAACAAAGTGTCATTTGAATTGTTTTTATTTGGATGGAGAAAGAATACATTGAGATATTAGGAGCCAGAGAAAACAATTTAAAAAACATCGACTTGGTCATTCCTCGAGATGAGCTGGTCGTTATCACAGGTTTAAGTGGCAGCGGAAAATCTTCGTTGGCCTTTGATACCATATACGCGGAAGGACAAAGAAGGTACATTGAAACCTTTGATGCCTATGCCCGTCAGTTTTTGGGAGAGTTGGAACGCCCTGATGTGGACAAGATCAATGGTCTTTCCCCAGTTATTTCCATCGAACAAAAAACCGTTTCCAAAAATCCGCGGTCTACGGTCGGAACCATTACAGAGATTTACGATTTTCTGCGCTTGTTGTATTCTCGTGCATCAACGGCCTACAGTTATGTCGCTGGAATGCCGATGGTGAAGTACAATCAAGAAGAGATTGTAGAACGCATCAAAAAGGATTTTAAAGGAAAGAAAATTATTTTACTCGCCCCAGTTATCAAGGGAAGGAAAGGGCATTACAGAGAATTGTTTGAGCAATTCATGCGTCAAGGTTTTGTTCGTGCACGTGTGGATGGTGAAACCATCGAGCTCACCAAAGGAATGAAGTTGGATCGATACAAGATTCATGATATTGAAATTGTGATTGATCGCCTTGCGGGTAATGAGCCGGATAGTAGGTTAAAGGATTCGGTTCGTTTGGCCATGAAAATGGGAAAGGGTTCGATGATGGTGGTGCCTATGGAAGAGGGCAAGCAGAAGTTGCAGCATTATAGCCAGTTCTTGATGTGTCCAGTGTCGGGGATTTCTTATCCCGAGCCAGAACCCAATTTGTTTTCTTTCAATAGTCCCTATGGTGCATGTCCGCATTGCAATGGTTTGGGTAGTGTGGCGGAAATCGATTTAAAAAAAATTGTTCCAGATGACAAAGTATCCATCAAGAAGGGAGGCATTGCTCCGCTAGGAGAATCCAAACAAACTTGGATTTTTCAGCAGATCGAATCCATTCTTCAAGGATATGAGGTTTCATTAACCACCCCCATCAAAGACATTCCCAAGGATGCTATTCAAGTGCTATTTTATGGAACCGATGATGAAGTTGTGGTTACTTTGAATAATGGCCAAAGCATGCGAACGCGGTATGATGGCATCATTGCCTTTATCGAAAAACAAGCTGAGGACGATGCGAGCCCTGCCATCAGAAGATGGGCGGAAAGCTTCATGAATAAAGTAAACTGTCCAGAGTGCAATGCTGCAAGGTTGAAAAAAGAAGCGTTGTATTTTAAGATCAACGGCAAGCACATTTACGAATTGGCCTCGATGGATTTGAAAGTTCTTGCCGATTGGATGGAGACGGCGCATGAGGCCATGAATGAGCGACAACTCAAGATTGCTCGTGAGCCATTGAAGGAGATCAAAGATCGTTTGCGTTTTTTGATGGATGTAGGATTGGATTACCTGACCCTGCACCGCAGTTCAAAAACCCTCAGCGGTGGCGAAGCGCAGCGCATTCGAT
>JBDKGG010000100.1:0-6270 GCA_039798325.1 Bacteroidota bacterium | reverse complement strand
GTTGTTTTGAAATACAACAAGTCCTGAGGCCAAAAGGATGGCAATGGATGCGGCAGCGGCCAGTTTTTTCCAGGCAGTTTTGCTCTTTCCTGAAGCGGGCTCAAAAGAACGTTTGGCGGGTAGATTGATGTTGCTCAATCCAAATGAGGTAAAATCAGCGATGAATTTTTCGCTGGGAACAAATTGCAACTGCCCTTGTGCATCATTCCAAAGGGTCCCGATACCCAGCAAATGGGCCTTTTGTCCGTTGGCAAGGTGATTGAGAATTTGTTGGGTCCATTGATCCAATTCCCATTGCGCTTGTTTAAAGTCTAGGCCACTGTCCTTGACAAAGGTGTTGAGCAATAGCCCATCGCTGTTGGTCAAGTGACGATTAAAACCAAGCTGTTTCGTAGGCGGTTGTATCGAATGGTTGATAGGATGAATGACCGCGCTCTTGTAGAAAGTGACAAATCCTCCCAATTGGGGGACAATGACACAGTCGTGCTTGAGCAATAACTGGGATATGATAACTTCAATCTTCACCATCCAAAAATACGAAAAATGATCAAAGAATTTGACTTAAAATCGCTTCAAGGTCCTCAGGAGTATCCACTGAAGGTGTTTCTACCTGAGTTTCAATGGTTAGGATTTGAAACCCATTGTCCAACCAGCGCAATTGCTCCAGGGATTCTACTTTTTCCAAAAGAGATGGCTTGAGTTGAGATAGATTTTTCAGAAATGCTGCGGTGTAGGCATACATGCCCAGGTGTTTGAAAAATCCAGTGAAATCTGTCGCTTTTTGAAAATGAGGGATGGGGCTTCTTGAGAAATAAAGGGCGTTGCCCTTCAAATCACGGACACATTTGACGCGGTTGGCATTGAGATAATCGTTCTCATTGCTGTTCCATTTGACCAAAGTGGCGATGTCACACTTTTCATGCATCATGGCCAGGGCCAGCGCATCGATTTGCGAAACGTCCACCAGTGGTTCGTCGCCTTGCACATTGACAACAGCGTCGTAGTTTTCAGGAAAAGCCGACAAGGCTTCCGCACAGCGATCGGTGCCGCTTTGCGCTTCTTGGCTGGTCATCAAGGCCTTGCCGCCAAAGGATTTCACGGTATCAAAAATTCTTTGGTCATCTGTGGCCACTAGCCAATCTTGTACGTTTTGTGATAAAATACAACGATCCCAGACGTGCTGAATCATGGTTTTTTGGCCAATCATCACCAACGGTTTTCCGGGAAATCGGGTGCTGGCGTAACGGGCGGGAATGACACCGAGTATTCTCATAGGTCAATGCTGTATTGAAGATTGATCAAGCGCGTGGATTCAATGGCCAAGGGTCGGATGGCATAGAGGCTGTTGGTTAAATTGTTGACGCTGATGATGAGTTGATGATTGTTCCAATGAAAACCTGCACGGGCATCCCAAATTAAATTCCCTGAAGTGTGACTTTGTCGCCATTGAATGATGCCGGGATTAAAATCTTTGGGAAAATATTCTTCAAGCAATTCAAAGGCGTTGTCAATGTTTTGCATGTGGCTGTTGTATCGGGCACTTACTCCGACATTCCAATTTTGCCAGCGCAGGGCCACATCTCCACGAACCAAATGCTGCATGCGGTATTTTAAGATGTTTCCTGTGGGGTCAGAGGAGGTGCTGTTGTAATTGGTTTGAGCAAAGATGGGCAATACAAAAGGACTGTCCAGGGGTCGCGTGGCATAATTGTAATTGGGAGAGGTTGATGTGGGTAGGGTGTAGGTGTATCCGGCCAATAGGTCAATGTTCAAGCCCTTGAACCATTCGCCGGTTCCCATCACGCTCACCTCTGCACCCTGCACCTTGGCCGTGCCGGTATTCAAACTTTTGAAACCAAGTCCCAGCATGTTGTTTAGTCCAGGATTTTCAGCCCATTGCCCAAAAGTAAATTCAACAAATTGTTCAAAGGTTTGCTGGAAAGCGGCGGCATCAATATACCCTTTGAATTGTCCCAATTGAAAGCCTTGCTTGATTCCCAACTCTATGTTTTCTGAAGATTCTGGTTTGAGGTCAGGGTTGGCATATACTTTCACCGCACCCAAAGCGGTAATGATGAATTTCTCTGCAATGCTGGGGAATCGGAATCCTTGTCCATACGAGGCGCGGAGATGGGTGTGCTCAAACCATTTGAAATTGATTCCCGCTCGAAAAACAGGTCTTTGCGATTTTTCTTGGTTGATGGTGAATTGTTCTAAACGACAACCTGCGGAAATAAACAAACGCTTTCTCCACTGCCCATCAGCTTGAAAAAAAGCGGCGCGGTTGCTGGCGTGGTTGACGCCATCTGGATTTCCACCAATGTACAATTCCCCTCTGGCAGATGTGATGCTATTGACTGCACCAATGGTGGTTCTGAGTCCGGGTAAGCCCCAACTTTCCCAGTCTTGCTGGTATTGGTATTCCGAGTAGTAAACATCACTGTAATTTCCTTGCGCATTGTTGTTGTAATTGTCCAAAGACTGCCATCTGGATTTGATGGAATGCTTGCTTCCTTTTTTGTTGTAATATTCGACAAAAGGATCAATGGCCGAGACCAATTGATAGGTGTAGGTGTTGGAACCGCTGTAAGCTCCGAAAAGTCCATTGGTGCTGTTTTCCCAGATCAAGGTGGAAAGGCTTTGACTTTGGGCCAAAATGCCATTGATTCCATAGGAGAGGCCTTCAATTTTTGGGTTGCGGTGTCTCAACTGGAAATTGATTCTGCTTCTGTTCTCACTGCTGTAGCGATCAACCGTGAATGGATTTTGATCATAAGGTTGCACATTTCCCAAGCTGTCTTTGTTGGGACCCATGTGCCCGTCATCGGCTTGCAAGGTCGCTGCCAATAGCCATTCCCAGTTCCCATTCTTTTGACTGTGATTGAAGAAATACCCAGCTTTTTTGTTATTGCCATTCCAGTAATGGTGTGGCGCCTGCGGCGCACTGTATAATCCCGACCAAACCTGAAAACGGGTTTTTGGTGTGGATGTAGGATAGGCTGTTCTAAAATGAATCACACCAGAAAGCGCGGAACTCCCGTACAACACACTGCTGGCTCCTTTGATGATTTCCAATTGGGAAATATTTTCCAAGGGCATAAAAGCCCAAGAAGCTTTACCCGCATCTCCGCTGAGAATAGGAATGTCATCAATGAGCACTTGGACGCGGGATCCAGCGCCAAAACTGTATCCGCTACCACTTCTGATTTGGGGCTCATCGTCCACAATGACCACGCCAGGCACCTGTTGTAAGCCATCCTCCAATGAGGTGACATTTTTTTCTTGAAACAAACGCGGTTGAATCACTTCCATGCTCATGGTGACATTGGCTATGTCCTGCTGGAATTTACCGGCAGAGACAACAAGTTGCTTGAAACTCACTGATTTTTCGCTGAGAAAAATGACGCCAAGGTTTCTGTTCTCTTTTAGATTTTGAATGGTTAAAATTTTGTCATGATAACCAATGCATTTGATGATTAATTGGTGATTTCCAGCGGGAAGACCAAAATTAAAATCTCCATTCATGTCGGATCGGGTGCCCTCTTGACCATTGGAAATTGTCACCCCCGGTATGGATTCTTGAATACGGCTGCTGTCTCTGAATGTGCCCTGAATGAAGAATGGGGCTTGTTTCGTGGTAGTTTGAGCCGAGGTATTGGGTGTGAAACCCAGTAAGATCAGGGTAATAATGCAGCAATGTGTCAATAATGTTCTCTTCATGGTCTTGGTTTGGTCGGTTGGAGAATTCAACATCGGAAAGATAATAATTAGTGGTAAGAAAAGCGGAAAGCTGCCTATTTTTTCTTTAATTATGCAACTACTACAATCTTCAGAACGTAGAAATTTAAAAACCACAATCATGAAAAGAAGTTTATTCTTATTCTCCACCTTTTTACTTGCTGCTTTTTCTGCTTTGTCCTACGACATGAAGCAAGGATTTATTTTGAATCAAGGACAGTGGGTTGGTGGTCATCGCACGGTGTACTTTGAGAACAAGGATATGCAGCAAGCCATTCGTTTAACCAGCGACGGAATGGAATATGAGTGGTTGAAATTAGAGGAAGGGAAAATGACCATCCAACGCGCTTTGCTCAAGCCCATCAATGGCCGTTTGAATCAGTATGAAGTATCCGGTTCAATGGGCTCGGTGTATTTCTATAACAAGGAGGGACAATTCAGCACGGAAGGATATCAAGTTGTAACGTTTAAGAATGTTTATCCCAAAGTGGATTGGAAGATTTATCAGACTGAGAAAGGCTTGAAGTATGATTGGATTGTGCATCCTGGTGGTCAAGTAAGTGACATACAGATGGAGTGGAATCATTTGGAAGGCATGGAGAAAAGTGCAGATGGAGGATTGGTATTTAAGTCAACATTGGGAAACTTGAAGGAGCAACGTCCCGTGAGTTTTCAAATGGGAAAAGTGATTGAAACCCGTTTTGAATTGAAAGGGAATGTGGTCACATTCAAGACGGCGTCCTTTGACGAGAATCAAGATTTGATCATCGATCCAGAGGTGATCTGGTCGTCCTATTATGGAGGAGAATCCTATGATGAAGTGAATGGTATAGCGGCAGATATGGCTGGCAATGTTTACATCACGGGTACCACCACCAGTACAACCAATATTTCGGGTAGCGCTTCTGGTGGATTGATTCACCAGACCAATATGAATGGAACACGCGATGCTTTTTTGGCCAAATTCAACATGAATGGTCAACGTTTGTGGGCCACCTATTACGGTGGTGAAGGACAAGATGAGGGAAATGCCATCGCGATAGACGAATACGGATTTGTCTACTTGGCGGGGACTACCACCAGCACGTTTGCAGTGGCTTCATTTGGATTTCAAACTTCGTTGATGGGTATTCGCGATGGATACATGGCCAAGTTCAGCAACAATGGTCAGCGCATTTGGGGAAGTTATTTGGGCGGTTCAGGTACCGAGAATGTTTTGGGGATGACTGTTGACAATGATGGACGTTTGATATTGTTGGGAGAAACAACGTCCAATGATTTCTTGACCACAGGCAGTGGCGACCAGGTTTATGGAGGGCAAGGTGATGTGTTCGTGACCTGTATAGCTGGAATGGGCGCTGTTTATTGGAGTGTTTATTTTGGAGGTGAAAATATCGAAAACGCAGGAGGGATTGGTTATGACGCCGTGAGTGATCGCGTGTTCATCACGGGGACTACCGCATCAGTGACAGGTGTTTCCACTGGAAGTGGTCAGCAGATGAACTTTGGTGGAGGATTAAAAGATGGTTTTTTGGGTTCGATTGATGAGCAAGGGAATTTGGTTTGGTCCACCTATGTGGGTGGAGCGGGTATCGACGAGGTGAGGAACAGCAGCTCTGACATTTATGGCAACATATACATCGTCGGAACCACTTCTTCCACCGGCATGGCAACCCCCGGCGCGCATCAAACCAATTTTGGTGGTGGCGCAACGGATGCTTTCATGTCTCAGTACAATGTCAGCGGAGCCCTACTTTGGAGAAGTTATTTTGGTGGCCCAGGTGCTGATGAAGGATCGGCCATGGTGGCGGACAAATTGGGAAATATTTATTTCGGTGGTCAAACCAATTCGCAAGGACTCTCATTGAACAATCCTTTTCAAAGTGTTGTGGCGGGCGGAACAGATGCCTTCTTCAGCAAATTTACTGTCGAGGGATTTCCGCAATGGACCAGTTATTATGGTGGAACCGGAAATGAGGAATTGAATTATTTGAATGTGGATTTTTCTCAGAAATTATTGTTTGCTGGATCAGCAGCCTCTGCTAATTTATCAGACAATGGATGGCAGTCGGCACTGAATGGTGGTCAAGATGGTTGGTTTGGAAAATTGGAAGATTGCCCCAATCCCTACATTACCATTGCTTACGATGGTGACCTAGAATTTTGTGAAGGAGAATCGGTGATGCTAGGAGCAGGTGGAGCGGATTGGTATGTTTGGAGTACTGGCGACACCATTCCATTCATCAACATCGAAGAAACATCAGATATCACCTTGCGTGGGGTGTTGAACGGCTGTCAAGGTATTTCATTGCCCTTGCACATTGAAGTGAAGCCTGTCCCTGAGGTGGAAATCATTGCTTCTGGTCCAACAACATTTTGTCCAGGTGAGGTCATTAGTTTGGAGTTGTCTCCTTCCATTTCTCCAGATTCTTTGGTGGCCTTTTGGGAGTGGAATGATGGAACGCAAAATGATGTGCAGTATGTAGAATTGGAGAGCGATTGGACCATTCAAGTCACTGCCATCAACGGATG
>JBDKGG010000099.1:0-3525 GCA_039798325.1 Bacteroidota bacterium | reverse complement strand
AACCATTTCAGCCATGTGGTCATCTGATTTTGAATGTGGTACTTTTCAACGAAAGATCTTCTTGCATTTTGGCTCAATGTATTTCGCAGCGCATCATTGATCAACAATTTCTCCCATTCATCCGCCAGCGATTGCGCATCTTCTGGATCAAAGGTTAATCCACATTGATTTTCTTCAATCAAGATTCTAGTTCCCCCAGTATTGGATCCCAAAAGTGGCAGACCTGCGCGCATTCCCTCAATGGTGACCATCCCAAAGGTTTCATTCATGGAAGGAACAATTAAAACATTGGCATTGGCAAATGCATCAGCCAAGTCAAATTGAAATGGCTTAAAGCAAATGACATCTTGCAAATCCAGGTGTCTTACTTTCTTTTTATTGTCTTTCTCGTATTGATTGCCTTCTCCAAGCGTACTCTCACCAATGAAATCCAATCTCAATTGAGGGAATTTTTTGTTCAGGATTAAAAACGCATTGATGACCAAATGTTGATTTTTCAATGGATCCCATCGTCCAACGACCAATGCTTTGAAAACTCCATGGCTATATTCTTTGGAGACAGCAGCATCAGGAAGAGCCAATGGCAATACACTGATTCTTTTGGATGGAAACGAGGTGAACGCGATCACTTGTTCTTTGAGCGCTTCACTTAGGCAAACCCATTTTTGAATTTGAGCAAATCGAATGCGGTGAAAGATGGATTTCTTGGGTTTGGCCATCTGCATACCCTGATGGTAAAGCAGTTTGGTCTTTGAACCCAAAAGTCGTGTCCAAGCCAAAGTATCCATGTCGCGTGGATCTCGGAACCAAACCCATTGCAATCGATAATCCTGAAATAACTTTTTTAATGATAAAGCACAACCCAAATCCCAATAACGCTTGTTGCGTTTTACGACAACAACCGTAAAGCATTCTGCCAAAGCAATTTTGTGAATGGGGGATTCTTCGATACAAAAAATGATTACATCAATGTTGGATGCTCTCATGTAGCGGGCATACCGCAACATGTTGAGCTCAAGACCTCCTTTGCTCAATGATGAACTGTAAAAGCCGATGGACAGGGATTTCGTCATCAGTCAAATATATCATGCATCATTAATGCTTCACTGATCTCACCCGCTGCTTTGATGTCTCCATTTTTCTTGGCCAAACGTTTTCCGTCTAAAAAAGTGTCAATGGCCTTTTCATTCTCGCCAATGGCTTCATACATTTTCCCCAATTGATAATACAAGGCCAAATAATCAGGTTTTATGGATTGCAATTCTATCAGTCGATCGACAGCTTTGGGAATATCTCCCTCTTTTTGCCATTCCAGTGCCAAGGCATAATGTAAAAACGGATCATCAGGATGCGTTTGAAGCATCGCCTCAATCATGACTCTTCTGCTGGACATATCAATCAATCGAAACCGTTAGACCCTGTTGCGCTAACATTTTGTGAAAAGGCATCAGCAGTTCAGCGGAACCCGATTTGATGGGACACTTTCCTTTGAAGTGCACGATGTAGGCAATCTGTTCAGATTGGATGGGATCAAAATCCATGATGTTCACCAAACATTGAATGACATGATCAATGTGGTTGAAGTCATTGTGCAAAATCAAAGATTGCTCAATGATATCAACGATTTCGGCTTGGTTTTCAAAAGATTCTTGATGCTGCATATAATGGGTATTGAATACTTTTAGCGAATATAATAAAGCGTCTTGCTTATTTTTGATTCATGAGAAATTTTAAGTCAAGTTTTTTATTGTTGATGATTTTGTCATCGTCCTCTGTCCTTTTTGCTCAGCGTCAATATTGGGAAGACAAGTTCAAACAGTTGGGTCCTGAATTGGCTACACCCAATGAACAGCGAACGGCGAGTGGAGCTCCAGGTGCACGCTATTGGCAGCAGCAAGTAGATTACAACATGAATATCATGATTGATGATGAAACGCAAAAACTCTTTGGTGAGGAATGGATAACCTATCATAATTTCTCTCCAGATGCTTTGACTTATTTGTGGATTCAGTTGGACCAAAACAACATGGCCAAGGAAAGCGATGCCTACAAAATTGAGCAAGCCAAAATCAGTGAGTCCATGAACTACAACGACATCAAAGATTTGGAGCCTTGGTATGATGGTGGATTTAAGGTGGTTGAAGTAAAAGACAAATCTGGAAAAGATTTGAAGTGCATCATCAACCAAACCATGATGCGCATTGACTTACCAACTCCATTGGCTTCTGGTGGTACTTATTCTTTTAAAATCAAATGGTGGTACAACATCAATGACCGCATTCGCTTGGGTGGTCGCAGCGGTTATGAGTATTTTGAAAAAGACAAAAATTACCTGTACACCATGGCCCAGTTTTATCCCAGATTGGCGGCCTATATGGATTACGCTGGATGGCAGAACAAGCAATTCTTGGGGTCAGGTGAATTCACCTTGGACTTTGGAAATTATAACGTGAACATTACTGTTCCAAATGATCATGTTGTAGCCGCAACAGGAGAATTGCAAAATGCAAAATCTGTGATGAGTGCGGATCAATTGAGTCGATGGGAGTTGGCCAAAAAGAATTTTGAAGCACCTGTGGAAATCGTTACCCCTGGAGAAGCGGCAGAGAATGAAAAAATGAGAACCAAAGGGAATACCCAAAAGACATGGACTTTTAAGGCAACCAATGTTCGTGACTTTGCTTTTGCCTCATCTCGCAAATTCATCTGGGATGCCATGGCCGTGAAGATTGGAAATAAAACCACCATGGCGATGAGTTACTATCCCAATGAAGCCAATCCTTTGTGGGGTCAGTTTTCAACCCGAGCAGTTGCACATACGCTGAAGGTGTATTCCAAGTACACCATTGATTACCCTTATCCTGTGGCCATTTCTGTCAATTCGAAATGGATAGGAATGGAGTATCCCATGATTTGTTTCAACGGAGGCAGACCAGAGTCGGATGGCACGTACAATGAAGGCACCAAGTATTCCACTTTGGGTGTCATTATCCATGAGGTGGGACACAACTTTTTCCCCATGATCATCAACAGCGATGAGCGACAATGGACATGGATGGACGAAGGATTGAACACTTTTGTTCAATATTTAACCGAGAAAGAATGGGATGCTAATTATCCAACTAGAAGAGGTCCAGCAAGAAATATCGTGGATTACATGAAAGGCGACAAGACAAAAATGTCCCCCATCATGACCAATAGTGAAAGCATTTATCAATTCGGAAACAATGCGTATGGCAAGCCTTGCACGGCGTTGAATATTTTGAGAGAGACCATCATGGGACGAGAATTGTTTGATTATGCATTCAAAGAATACTGCAGACGTTGGGCTTTCAAACATCCCACCCCTGAAGATTTTTTCAGAACCATGGAGGATGCTAGTGCGGTGGATTTGGATTGGTTTTGGCGGGGTTGGTTTTATGGAACAGATCATTGCGACATGGCCATGAAAGAAATCAAATTATTTGTTTTGGATTCTGAAAACCCGACCGTTGAGAAAGCCATTGACAAGGAACGCAAAGAATC
>JBDKGG010000098.1:0-3406 GCA_039798325.1 Bacteroidota bacterium | reverse complement strand
AGTGACTACAGAATCAGGAGAGTGGGATTGGGCCAAAGCTTTTGTTGGGGTGTTGTGGTCCTATACGGGTTGGCACTATGCCAGCTTTGTAAGTGGGGATGCACAGAACCCAAAGAGAGATGTGCCTTGGGCCATGATCATCGGGACTTTGGTAGTTACCTTGATTTATGTTCTTTGTAATTTGGGTTACACCCATGTTCTTACCCTATCTGAAATTACCTCCACCAAAACATTGGCGGCCGATGCTGCAGAAAAAGTAGTTTCGGGCAGCGGTGCAGCGGTATCTATTTTGATTGCACTATCTGTTTTTGGTTGTGCAGGTCTGTACATTTTGGCTACGCCGAGAATCATTCAGCAGATGGCCAAAGAAGGTGTGTTCATGGGTGTCTTTGCTCATGCGCATCCAAAATTTGGAGTGCCGCTTAACGCTATTTTATTGCAGTCTATTTGGGCAATTGTCTTGGTTTTTTATTGGGGAAAATTTGAATCTTTGTATACCTATGTGACCATCACGGAATGGTTTTTCTTGTTGCTGACTTGCATCGGCTTTGTGGCTTTGGCTGTGAATCAAAAATTGTTGGGTTCTTTAAGAATCATCATTTTTGGTCTTTTGGCATTGCTTTTTTCGGTGGTTGTCATTTGGTTCATTAGTAAAAATGCTTTGTCTGATGATCCGGCTGCGTATTTTGGACTTTTGGTAATCCCGGTGGGTATTGTCTTTTATTACATCTTTAAAAACAGAAAATAAACGTTATGAAAATGAGATATTGTTTTTTAAGTCTGATGCTGCTGATAGCAGCAGATGGTTTTACACAGGCCAAGACGGAGAAGAAGAAGGGACGTGACAAGAAGAAGCCAACGGAGCAAGCTCCCCCTAAAAAAGAGGAAGATAAGTTTTCGGATATTACCAAGAAATGTAAAAAAATAGACGGCTTGTTTACGTTGTATCGTGATACAACATCAGGTAAGATTTATATGGAGATTGCTCAGGGACAAATCAATCAAGAATTCATTTATTTCAGTCATATCGTCGATGCTCCTGCTGAGGCTGGTTATTTTAGAGGTTCTTACGGCGACAGTAAAGTGGTGAAAGTAGAGAAGTGGTTTGATAAAATTGCGGTGGTTCAGCAAAACACCAATTATTATTACGATCCATCCAGTCCGCTCAGTAAAGCCAACAAAGCCAATATCAATGATCCCATTTTGTGCGCGGAGAAGATTGAGGCCATCAGCAAAGACAAATCAAAATTCCTGATAGATGGTGATGCGCTGTTTTTATCCGAGAAGATGCAGCTGGTGAAGTTCCCATCTGAACCAGGCGCACCATCGGTGTTGGGAAATTTATCTTCATCCAAAACGCACATAACCCAAATCAATTCCTATCCTGAGAATACGGAAATTAAGGTGGAGTACGTCTATGAGAACAGCAGTCCTAAAGTCAATTCTGAGTCTTTGGCTGATCCCAGAAATGTGTCCATCAAGTATCAGCATAGCTTCTTGAGTTTGCCAGCTCCAGGGTTTCAGCCCAGAACGGATGATCCACGTGTTGGCTATTTTACCACGCAGGTGGATGACATGACCTCTTATGAGACCATCAATTACCGCGATGTCATCCACAAATGGCGTTTGGAGAAAAAGGATCCTACGGCTGCTTTGTCGGAACCCGTCAAACCCATTACTTATTGGATTGAAAACACAACACCCAAAGAATGGAGACCCATCATCAAAGAAGCATGCGAGCGTTGGAACGCAGCATTCGAAAAAGCTGGATTTAAAAATGCAGTGGTTTGTTTGGAACAACCCGATGATGCGACATGGGATGCAGGAGATATTCGATACAATGTATTGCGATGGACATCTACTCCGGCGCCTCCCTTTGGCGGTTATGGACCCTCATTTGTCGATCCCAGAACAGGTGAGATTTTGGGTGCCGACATCATGTTGGAATTGGTGGCCATCATCAATCGTGTCAATGCGGAGAAATTTTTCAAGGGCGATGCTTCATCAGAGAATGCATTTGGTCTTCAGAACAGAAATCCTTTTTTGTGCGCAGCAAATGGAATGAGCAATCACCAAATGGCCTTGGGAAGCACCATTGCAGATGCCTTTGGAATGGGAGATGCCATGAAGAAAGAAGTTGCAAGACAATTGATGTATCGTTTGATTTTGCATGAAGTGGGACACACGCTAGGCTTAACCCACAACATGCGCGCAAGTACGTTGCAAAGTTTTAAGGATGTCAAGAATGTGGAGAAGATCAAAAAAGAAGGATTGGCCAACAGCATTATGGAGTATCCCGCCTTTAATTATCAATTGAATGAAAAAGAACAAGCAGCATATTGCGACGAGAACATTGGACCTTATGATTTTTGGGTAATTGAATATGGTTACTCTGCGGCTTTGACTGATGCAAACGCGGAGAAGGCGCGATTAAAGAAAATCACCGACAGAAGTACGGAGCACCAGTTGGCTTATGGGAATGATGCGGATGATATGAGAAGTCCGGGAAGAGGAATCGATCCTGATGTCAATATTTTTGATTTGACCAGCGATCCAGTTGCTTATGCCGTTGATCGCTGCGAAATGGTCAATGTATTGATGCCGAAACTAAAAGATAAATTGATCACGGATAACGAGAGCTACCAAGAATTGGTACAAGCTTTTGGCACCATTACAGGAGAATATGCGGCTCAGGTTTCAATCATGACCCGTCAAATGGCTGGGGTGCATTACAACAGAGCGTTTAAGGGTCAGGGTGGAGAAACCCAACCGCTGACTCCAGTGAGTTTGGAAAAGCAAAAAGAGGCCATGACTGCCTTGAGCAAATACGCCTTTTCGCCGAACGCTTTTGATCAATGGAGTGGAGTTTATGCCTACTTATTGAAACAGCGCCGCGGTTTTGGACATTTTTCCGATAATGACGACCCCAACATCCACGCAAGAGTATTGTCCATTCAACGTGGCGCGCTCTCTCATTTGCTGCACCCTAACGTATTGGAACGTTTTTCTGATGTTGCTCTTTATGGCAATAAGTATTCTATCGATGCCTACATGAAAGACTTGACACAATCCATTTTTGCTGCCGACTTAAATGGTAATGTCAATACGTTTAGACAGAATTTACAAGTAGAATACACGAGTAAATTGATCAGAGCAATGGAGCCGAAATCGCCTTATGATTACGTTGCGCAAGGCATCATTAATCAAACACTTAATGAGATTGACAACATGATGAAACTGGGCGGAGGAGACGCAATGACCAAGGCGCATCGGAACCATCTTCATATGATGATCGATCAGTGGAGAAATAATTAAGCAATTAAAAAAGGGAAGATTGTGAGTGGAGAATTAAAAAAGAAGACAATTCAAAGTTTTAAGTGGAGCTTCATCGAGCGTGTTTTTTCTT
>JBDKGG010000097.1:0-8324 GCA_039798325.1 Bacteroidota bacterium | reverse complement strand
GTGATGATTACCGCGTTGGAAGTCTGCTTGGCAACCAGCGACAAAATATTGAGTTCTTCTTGCGCATTGATTTGATCGGTAATATCTTGAATAACACCGGCCAATTTAAAATCATTGGTTTTGGGATCCTGCACAAACTCACCAATGCACTTGACCCAAATGACCAACTGATCCATCGGACGACGCAATCTAAAATTCAATTCAAAACGCCCTTTAGATTGAAAACCAGCTTGAAAAGCCTGCTCAACTTCTTCCACATCTTCAGCAAAAACGATGGCCATAAAATGATGGTAGTCATTGATGAAACCCTGATCAATACCCAAGACTGCATTCAAGTTGTCACTTCCTTGCCAAGTGTCATTCTCCAAATTGTACTCAAAGCTACCCAATTTCGAAATGGTCTGGGCCACATTTAAATCCTCTAAGGCCTTGAACAAATTCTGGGTTCTCAACTTCACCTCTTCTTCCAAACCCGCTGTCAATTGATCATTGGTTGCCTTCTGCTCCTTTAATGTCCGAGAAAGTGAGAGCAACGAATCTTGCAGGGATACCAACTCTTTGGCTTGATAGCTATTTTCCGTTGCCTTGATTTCAAAATCACCTTGCTGCAAAGCCATGGCGTTTTCCTTGACCAATTTAATGGGATCCGTAATCAAATTGGCCAAATAATAGACAATGACCAAAATCAACGCGGCCACAAAAGTCAAAAACAGAAAAATGGGGCGGTTCATTTTGCTCACATCATTTTTCAATTCCTGTCTGCTCACGGTCAAGAGCACATAACCCTTGAAATCAGCGGAATGAAAATCATGTTTAACCGACAGGTATTGAATGGTGTCTTGCTCCAATAAGACGTGATCGAGGGTGTCTGGCGAGGTAACCCTGAATTCAGCATGATCTACACTATCGACCAGCACATAAGATACCGCCAATAAATCACCATCCGATTGCAATTGTTTCATGGTTTTGGATAGTCCGTCCAAATCGTCACGGTCCAAACCCAACTCCACACTCAACGCCAAAATAGAGGCTTGTTGCTTTAATTCAGACAGTTTGTATTCGCCCAGCAATGCCCGCTGCCGGGATGGATAATACATGGCCAATACCCCAATCAACACCAAAACAATGATGGTGTAGGGCAACCAAATTTGGGTAAAGATGCTGGATTTAATTCTCATCAATTGGTAATGGTTACCATGAACCCATTGGGGACCAAATTTTTCTTATCCGCTGTAATAACCCCTATTGCTCCTGGCGTTCTTTTCACATAATCCACCATTTCCTGCTCTGAATCAAAGAAGATGGGCGACTTGGCGCGACCTTGAAAAACCAGAGAAAGCCAAAACTTTTGCACCTCCTTGACAGACTTCCCGTAGACTTTGGTATACACCTCTTGCGCTTTTGCCGACTTGGTCCCAGGCAAACAAATGACGACCGTTTTTCCATTTTTCCAGAGGGTCTCTTTTCCTGTAAACACCCTTTGCACCTTGGCATTGGTCATACTGGTCATGCCCAAATCTTGGCCAAAATAAACAACATTCTGAGACCATCCCACATGTGAAAACATCCACAATGAGACCATTGCTATCCAACGATACCATTTAGAATCCATAAGCCAACTGGAATTTAAAGTCATAACGCTCCACCTGCATGTCGCCTTGATTATTCAAATGGGTGTCCGATGAAATGGTCCTTTCAACTTGGAATTTCACATTGCATGTCTCACTGAATTCATACTTGTAACCAATGGCCGTTTTCATTTGCTTACCCCGTGGCGAGTGCAGATCATTGTCTGCGATGTGCATAAAATCAGCCAAGGCATAAATGGTACTCACCTCTTTTACTTTGACCCCAAGGTAATTGAAGGAGGCGAAATTTTCAGCTCTGCCAAGGCTATCCGTTGTGTTGATTCCATATCCGGATTCACTCATGAATTCATATTGATCCGTGAAACGCTTGATGGACAAACTGTACAACTCAAAATTCAATGGACCCAAGTAACCACTGTTATAACCTGCATGACCGCTGTGTACCCCTGGTTTATTGATGGGCATATAGTCATTGTAGTATGAAACTCCTATTCGCGTGTTTTCATCTGGACGAATGTGCATTCCGGCCATCACGGCTTTGTTGGTGCTGGCATCATAGGCATCGGTCGAAGAAATACCATTTCCAATTACCAAATCATATCCGAAATTCAAGCGCCCCAGGTATTGCCCCCTAAAGGAAACGCCCGAGGTATGAACCGGAACCATTGTACTGAAAAACAAAGGGCGATCAATGGTAGGAAAAAACAATCGACCATGATGGTATTCATCATTCCAAGTATTTACTGGTGTATGAATTTTCCCCATGATGATGCTGTGGTTGCCAAAATAATCCCACTTCATTTGCGCTCGTTCAATGCTCGGTGCAAATTTTGCGGAAGTGGCAGCATCGTATTTCACCACCGTCTCACCCAAGAAACTAATTCGATCCGTCAACTTAGCAGTCACAAAAAAATCCTGCTCGCCAAGGGAGAAGTAGGAATTTTTATCCTGATCAAACTTGTCCATATTGTATTGCATATGGCCATACATCTTGAGATCAATATTGCGTTCAGATTGCGCCCATCCATGAGCAACTTGCAAAAGAACACCACAAAAAAGAATTGTTTTTTTCATGTATTTATTTTCAAATCAAAGATACCCCTTTTACAAGGCAATTGATCAATAATAGAATGAAGCCGTCAAGGTTTTATTCCAACCATTAACCTCCCAATCCCAAAGTTTCATTTTCTCTCGATGAGTTCCAAAAGACAAATCCGCTGAATGGCCTTTGCCCAATGGGAATTCGAACCCGATTTGAACACCTGCCCCCATGCCCGTGGCTGTGCGGGGAACATATCCATAGGATTGGTTGGGGTTGTCACCACCGATAAACAACTCATACGAACGATCTGCAATGTAGGCCTTATTGTTGACCACCTTGATGCCAGTCAAACCAATGTCCGGTTGAACAAAAAAGTCCATCCCTTGATTAATCTCCCATCCCTGACGATACCCCAAAACCATTTGAAACCGTTGTTCATTGCCTTCAACAGTAAACAGCCTAATGTCCTGCTGGGCGTTGACCTGCGCGCCTGTTCCCGCAAAAATCACTGAGTACCGGTCAACCGTTTTGATTTTGGTCGTCAGCAACTGAAATACAATAGAACTGTATCGGTCAAAACGATAACGCAAATCCAATCCCATGGAAATGGCCGGATTGTAGCGCATGGCCGTTGGATAAGCGTAATTGTCATAATAATTGGGGAAGGAAAAACTACTTGATCCATAATAACTGTTGATGTATTGGGCATCCAATGGATTCCAACCAATTCGGTCCTCAATCGACATCGCCCGCACGCCAGCATAATTGGTTCCAGATTGCAGTACCCCTGATCCATTGTAAAAATTAGCCGTGGTATCTGAGGCAAAGTAAGCCCCGATGCGCAAGCCAAATGAAAACCCGCGGTATTCATCCTCTTGGGCCTTTGAACAAAGTGGACTTATTATCAACATTAACAATGCTATTCTTGTTTTCATTCTCATTCCTTATTCTATTTGCGACCTAAAGTTAAGCATAATGCGATTTGCCATCACCGATATTGAAACCGTTGGAAGTCAACCTGGCCAGGGAACCATTATCGAAATCGCCATTTGCATTCATGACGGGACCAAGGTGATCGATAAATTTGAGACCCTCATCAACCCTGAAAAAAAAATCCCTCCTTTCATTGTATCCCTTACGGGAATCAACGATAGAATGCTCCAGCATGCCCCTTTGTTTGAAGACGTGGCCGATGAAGTTTTTGATCTTCTCAAAGACTGTGTTTTTGTCGCGCACAACGTAAACTTTGACTACAACTTTGTGAAAGCGGAATTGGATGCAGCGGGCTACCAATGGAAAACGGAGAAACTGTGCACAGTAAGATTGGCCCGTGCGTCCTTTCCAGGACATCGCAAGTATGGATTGAGCTCCATGTGCGAGTTGTTTGAAATCCCCAACTTTGCTGCTCACCGGGCGATGGGAGATGCCCAAGCTACGGCCATTCTATTTGATAAATGCATTGAGGAGCATGGATTCACCATCATCAATGATATGCTAAAAAAGGGAAGTGGCGATGCTTTCTTGCCCAATCACATCCCCAATGATGAATTTCAAAATCTCCCCACCACAGCAGGCATTTATTTTTTTAAAAACGAAAAAGGCGAGCACCTTTACATTGGCAAGGCAGGAAACATCAAGAAAAGAGTACGGTCGCATTTTAATCCCGATGGTGGAGAAAGACAGCAGCATTTCTTGAGAGACATTGCCCATATTGAATTTCAGGAAACCGGGACAGAACTATTGGCTTCACTCATGGAAGATGCTGCCATCCGAAAACATTTTCCAAAGTACAACAAGGCCCAAAAAAGAAAACACCATCCTTTTCATCTCATCGCATTTTTTGATCAAAAAGGAATACACCGTTTGCAAGTGATTCGGGGGAAAACAGCCCAATCCATTCACAGTTTTCCATCGATGAAGGCCGCCTATCAATGGTTGAATGAATTAAAAGATGCGCACAATATTCAAAGCCGGTGGATCGGTCTTCATCATTTCCAAGGAGAAGAATTGACCGAGGAAATTGCAGTGCACAATAAGAACTTGGCCATTGGCCTGGAATCCACCTTATCCAAGCAGCCGTCCTACCTCATCATTGGAAAAGGCAGAAAAGAAAATGAAAAGTCTTTGGTATGGGTTCAGCGAGGAAACTTGAAGGGATACGCTTTTGTCGAAAGTGACACTTTGATACAATACGAAGAGGAATTGGAGGTGCTCATTCAGCCCTTACCCTCTTCGGAAATCACGCCTTATCTGCTCAAGAGTCATTTGGACAATCCCAAGCAATGCTACATCAAAACTTTTTCTGATCCTCTTTTGGAATGCGATAAATCGTGATTTTCTCCAATGAGTTGACGGGATTGATCCAATGCAAAAAGCGATCAAAACTGCCTGGTTCTATTGTTTTGCAAAATTTCATATTGGGAAACTTCTCTCTCCACATATTTACGCGATCAGAGAGCTGAACATCGTCATAAAACAGCACATAATTCGGATAACTTCTTCGGTGAACATCATCTTTATAGATGGAATCCAAAACATAGAATAAACCGATGGATTCATTAAAATTTTGTCCATTACCAAAACAATAATATTCATCCCAAACATCCGAATAAAACTTGGGCGCTAGAGGCACATTGGCTCTATGTGAATGCTCTTGAACAAAGTTTTTGGCATCCCCATATTGATACAAGGTATACATGCTCTCTACTCGAGCCTTCTTGGGATAAATGTTACTAGAAACAACCAATAATACTCCGTTCACAATCCAAAAAAAAGACCAACTCCTTTTGAGGGCGGCGCTCCTTTCCCAATTCCTCCAAACCACCAAAGTATTCCAACCAATGGTGCCAATGACCAACAATAATGGAAGAACTGGAAATAAAAAACGCTCCTGTTTATTGGGAAATAAAATATGAAAAGCTGTAAAAACAAACCAAGCCATCCAAACTCCCCAAAAAGCAGGGTGCCGTGGTTGCAGGGCTTGATTCTTTTTAAATAATGGGGTTAGCGCACCAATGAAAATAAAAAGGCTAATGGGGGGCAAAATAAAATAAGACAACCAGGAGAGGTATGCCCAAGGGGAATTGGGGAATTCACCTGCATGTTCCGCATTGTATTCAAAATAACCTATCAAATGCTGGAACGGTTTCCCACCCCACAACAAGATATCATCCAATTGGGAAAGAAAAAAAGTCAATGCCGCAATCAAAGCGACGATGGTGAATTTTCTCCACTCCCTGGAATACATGACCGCGAATCCCCAACCAATAGGAACCCATGCGTTCTGAAAACGCAAGCCAACCGATAATCCCAAAAACACCCCTCCTAAAACCAATTGCCGAGTTTTCGGCATGGTACAATAATACACCCCCCCGATGATAAGTGGCTGACTCACCACCTCCACCAAATTGCGCACAGCATTGAGTGGCATCAGACCCAAAAAGGCCATCAGCAGCGCCGCGGTAACCGCGTTTTGCTTATTGGATAGACGTAGCGTCAATTGATAAACGAAGTAAACCGATAGCAGGGACCACATTCCGTGCAAAACCCGAACTACCCATTGCAAATGCTGGGGGTCATCCATGCCCAATGCATACAAGGCTTTATAGATCACAAATAAAATCCCATTGTAGAGAAAACTAAAGGCTTGCGGTGCGGTCTCTGTATTGCCCCAACCGGGAATCCAATCCCCTGTATTAAACCCATTGGCCCATGATCCCGCAATTTCCACTGTGAGAAAATGATCATCGACCATCAAATAGCCTGGTGAAAAAAAAGCGGCCCAAAGTCGAATAAACAATCCCCCCAACAAAATCACCTGAAGGGGTTGGTAATTCCACCAAGAGACAAAACTATTGCGCCACAATCCCATCCTTTACACTTGAATAACACCGGTTCGATAAGGTGGCGTTGGTTGCCCCAAGGAGGCCGCTTGAATGCCCATGCTGATCCACGTCCTGGTGTCTGCAGGATCAATTACCGCATCCAACCACAATCGTGCAGCAGCATAGTATGGCGTGGTTTGCTCATCGTATCTGGATTTTATCTTTTGATACAACGCGTCTTCCTCCTCCTTGGTAATGACTTCTCCCTTGGCCTTTTTGGCTGCAGTCTCAATTTGCAAAAGCACTTTGGCCGCCTGAGCTCCGCCCATGACCGCAACTTGTGCAGTAGGCCAACCCACAATCAATCGGGGATCATAGGCCTTTCCGCACATGGCGTAATTGCCGGCTCCATAGCTATTGCCCGTTATAATGGTGAACTTCGGCACTACACTATTGGCCTGAGCATTCACCATTTTGGCTCCGTCTTTAATGATCCCGCCGTGTTCGGATCGGGATCCCACCATAAAGCCCGTCACGTCCTGTAAAAAGATCAATGGGATATTCTTCTGGTTGCAATTCATGATGAAGCGTGCAGCCTTGTCCGCACTATCACTAAAGATGACTCCACCCAACTGCATACCGTCCTTTTTGCTCTTTACAATCAATCGCTGATTGGCCACAATTCCTACTGCCCATCCATCTATTCTGGCATAACCACAGACAATGGTTTTTCCAAAATCCTCTTTGAATTCTAACAACTCCCCTCCATCCACGATGGTCTTGATGATTTCCCGAACATCATAAGGTTTAACGCGATCTTCTGGCAGAATCGAATACAACGCTCTTTGATCCACCAATGGAGCAACTGTCTCGATGCGATCAAATCCCGCTGTATTGCGCTGCTTGCCAATTTTGGAAAGCATCGATTTTATCTTATCCATTGCATCGGCGTCATCCTTGGCCTTGTAATCCGTAACGCCGCTGATCTCACAGTGCGTGGTGGCGCCACCCAAAGTCTCATTGTCGATGTCCTCTCCTATCGCGGCCTTGACCAAATATGATCCTGCTAAAAAAATGGTACCGGTCTTGTCCACAATAAGGCTTTCATCACTCATGATGGGCAAATAAGCTCCTCCAGCAACACACGACCCCATAATAGCGGCAATCTGCAAAGTACCTTGAGCAGAAAGTTTGGCATTGTTTCTAAAAATTCGACCAAAGTGTTCTTTGTCAGGGAAAATTTCGTCTTGCATGGGCAAATACACTCCTGCACTATCCACCAAATAAATGATGGGCAAGTTGTTTTCTAATGCAATCTCCTGCGCACGCAAATTTTTCTTACCCGTTATCGGAAACCAAGCTCCGGCCTTTACCGTAGCATCATTGGCCACAACCAAACATTGCTTACCGGCCACCCATCCCATCACGACGATAACACCACCACTTGGGCAACCGCCATGCTCTGCATACATTCCATCACCAGCAAATGCGCCTATCTCGATGCGATCGGCGCCTTTATCCAATAAATAATCAATTCTTTCACGAGCCGTCATCTTGCCTTTGGCGCGCTCTTTATCCTGACGGGACTTACCTCCCCCCTCCATGATCTTTGCCAAACGCTTGTTCATGTCGGAAACCATCAACGCCATCTTGTCTTCATTGCGGTTGCGCTCAATCACCTTTGGATCTGCCATAATCATTGTCTTTATGTTGCGAATTTAAGGCAGTACCCCGCATTCCCTTATTTTTGTGTCCATGAAATATTGGGGAATCATTTTTTGCTTTGTTACATTATGGGGATGTCAAACCAAAAGCCCTTCACCCCTTAACATCATTCAGCCCCAATTTGCCAAACTCTTTTTTTTCAGC
>JBDKGG010000096.1:0-4169 GCA_039798325.1 Bacteroidota bacterium | reverse complement strand
CAGCCTCTTGCACCACCAATGCCATTTGCCCAATATTAAAGACCATTCACGATTCGTTCAGCATCGATAAAGGTCATATCGAAACGGTGCATGCCTACACCAATGATCAAAACTTGTTGGATAACATGCACAAGAAAAGCAGAAGAGGACGAAGCGCTGCCATCAATATGGTCATTACAGAAACGGGAGCGGGCAAGGCCGTTACCAAAGTAATCCCAACCTTGGCCAACAAGCTGACCTCTAATGCCGTTCGTGTACCCACACCCAATGGTTCATTAGCCATCATTCATGCCTATGTTGATAAACCAACAACCAAAGAAGAGGTGAATGCGATGGTCCGCAAAGCCGCATTGGAAGGGGATTTGGTGAATCAAATTTTTTACAGCATCAGCGAAGAATTGGTTTCAAGCGACATCGTTGGAAATGATTGCTGCAGTGTATTTGATAGCCAAGCCACCATCGTTAGTCCAGACGGAAAAGGTGTCGTATTGTACGTATGGTATGACAATGAATTTGGGTACACCAAGCAAGTCATCCGCCTTGCGAAGTACGTCGCCAAAGTGCGCCGAAGCATGTATTATTGATTAGAAAATCAGATTCAAGGGCTCTTCATAGAGCCCTTTTTTTTTACCCTATCTTTATCACCATGAACAATAAAAATATTTTGAGAAGCATCATCGCCATTGTCATTGGTCTTATCGGAGGCATGTGTGCCAACATGGGTATCGTGACCCTATCTCCCATGATCATTGCTCCTCCGCCGCATGTTGATGTTACGACGGTAGAGGGATTGCAATCCAATATCCATTTGTTGCAACCCAAACATTATTTGATGCCATTTTTGGCGCATGCATTGGGAACTTTTGTTGGGGCATGGTTGGCGATAAAAATTGCCAATAGCAACGAAAAAAGAATTGCCTTATTCTTTGGTATATTCTTTCTACTCGGCGGCATCAGCGCATCTGCCATGATTCCAGCTCCTTGGTGGTTCAATGCCGCTGATTTGATACTGGCCTACATCCCCATGTCACTATTGGCTTGGTATGTCGGCGCTAAAAAATAAAAAAGGGGCATAGGCCCCTTTTTTTTATTTCCAACATTCTTTATTTTTCTGTCTGCCCTACCTTGGCCATGGCCATCATCTCTCGCATGGTTTTCTGCATGCCCTCCGTTGAACCATCCAAGAAAATCACATTGCCTTTGCCATATTCCGCAAAGTTCTTAATGGCTTCCGTCCACATGGAGAACATGATCATGTTGGCATCCAAATTGGCCTCCTGCATTTCTCTTGCGGCGTTCTGCATCCCGCGCGCCACTTCTTCTCGAAACAATGCCACTCCCTGTCCACGCAATTGAGCAGCTTCTCTTTCTGCCTGGGCCGCGATTTTGATGGCATTACCCTCTGCCTCTGCTGCCTTGGTTTTGGTGATCAGCAAAGCCTGACCTTCATTCTCTGCAGCGGCCTTTAAATTGTTGGACGCAACCACCTGGCTCATCGACTTTAATATGATATCATCAAAGGTGATGTCGTTGATTTGAAGATCATGCAAATGATACCCCCACTGTTCGATAATATTATCAATTTGCTCTTTGACATGATCGACAATCTCCCTGCGCAAACCCAATACCTCCGCTTGCTTTTTGGTCGCAACAAAGGAGCGAATATTCCCCTCAATGGTTCTGATCAAGGCTTGCATCAAGCTCTTGTCATCAATAAACTTAAAAGCAACTTTCTTGATGGTCTCCTCTTCAGCATCTTGAACACTAAACAAAAGCATTGATTTAAAATAAACATTCGCTTGATCATTGGTTACCGCCTGGAACTCCAATTCAACCGAGCGATTTTGGGTTGAAACACGCTTAAAAACCGTTTCAATAAAGGGAATAATAAAATTCAATCCAGGACGAATAACCCTGCGGTACTTTCCAAAAATGGTGACAACAGCAACATTTCCTTGCTGCACTGTTTTCAAACCCAAAAACAACACCGCTCCAATGACGGCGAAAATAATCCAATTCATATGCATTTTTTTAATGAAAGATAAGTCATTATTGAAGATAAAATGAAATTGACCTTGCTATATTTGTATTGCTTTAACTGGAATTGTGAAAAGGCTGAGTGTACTAACATTTGATTACGAAATTTTCTTTGATGGTCAAAATGACCCTGAGCACCTATTTACCAAAACCCAAAAGCTCACGGACATTGCAAATCATCAATCGGTACCCCTTTCATTTTTTATCGATATCGCCTACCTGGCTGCGTTAAAAAAACACGGCTTAAACCCCGAACTTAAAAAAATCACCGATCAACTGAAATGGCTCGTTTCATGTGGTCATGAACTTCAATTTCATTGGCATCCCCATTGGATCACGAGCCATTGGAATACAGAAAAAAAAGTTTGGGAATTCAATAAGTCAGATTATTCATGGAACGGATTCGTAAACAATCACGGCCTGGAGAAAATGAAAGCTGAACTGACTCGGTGCCTGAATATTTTCAAGGAAGAATTCAACACTACTCCTTGCGCATTCAGATTGGGCGGATTAGCCGTTGAAGAACCGCAACATTATCTCAAGACAATTGAAGAGCTTGGATTTACCATTGAATCCAGCGTATTTCCAGGATTCTTCAAGGAATGTAAGTATTTCACCACCGATCATAGAAATACTCCTGCCAAATCGCATTGGAGAATTAATGCAGATTCTGGTTGTTTCAAAGAGCAAAATCCCGGATCTATGCTAGAAGTGCCCATCTCTCAGGCCTATACCAGGGGTTTAGATTTTTTCAGCAAGGCTTCTCTTTCCCTCAATTATCGTTGGCTAAAATGGAGTTCTCAAGAAGATGAAGAAATAAATGGTCGCTCTCCCATGAACTTGGGTGTGAAGAAAGAGATTCTACCCAGAACAGCATCTTTAGATAAGGCTGACCGCACCACCAAAATGTTATTGAGGTCAGTCACTGAACAAATTTGGGAAAATGGATCTGATTTTGTGATTTGGTTGAGTCATCCAAAAAGTTTAAATCTTTATAGTTGGTCCGCACTAAGAGATTACATCGAATGGGTTAAAAACAACCGAGGTCAATTTGTCACCATCGAGACCTTAACGAACAAAATATGAATAAGGTTCTCTTTATCGCCTACCAGTTCCCTCCAATGGGAGGAGCCGGCGTAAGGAGGAGTTTTCAATTTGTCCAGAACCTTCCCAATTCTGGCTACCATCCGGTAGTTGTCACCATAGAAAGCGGTTTCGCAAGTGCACTCGGAAAGCATCACGACCATTCTCCGATGAATGAAATAAACCAGGGCGTAACCATTCATCGCTTACCTCCACGCGTCTACCACAATGTTATTCAACGGCTTCAATATTGGAGAATTTACCGACTATTTTGGTTTGCTTTTTATCCTCTCTTTTGGGAAAAAGGTGCACTTTGGCCACTCTTCGAAAGTAAAAAAATCGCTCAAATTGGTAAAGACCAAAATTGTAAGATTGTATACACCACCAGTAGTCCATACTTTACAATCATTTTAGGGTGGTGGCTCAAAAAAAAACACGGTTTTAAATGGGTAGCAGATATTCGTGACCCTTTCACCGATTGTTATGGATATGTTTTCCCATCAAAAACTCATTGGTACATCGCCCGAAAATTTGAACATTGGTTATTGAAAAAAGCAGACCACGTCATCGTTAACAACCTGGAAGTAAAAAAACGATTCACCGAATCTTATGGCTTTTCATCCGAAAAAATAACCACCATCCACAATATTATCGCTCATGATTAGGATAGGATATGCTGGTATTCTAGAACACCACCTAAAACCAAAACATCATTGGCTTAAAGCGATTTTTGAATACGTTTGGACCTATCGCCCACAAGCTGTGGATCCCAGCTACAGATCACCGTTACCCATATTCCACGCCTTATCTGAACTGAAAGAAAATTTCGACATCTCGCCAAATAAAATACAATTTCAACTCTGGGGCGACATTGACCCTTACTTTCAAAAATGTGCAAAAGACCTGAGATTGGAAGAGATCGTAGTCATCGACGGTTTCATTACCCATCACGAAACGATTTCAAGATTGAAACAAATGGACATCTTGTTTCTACCACTAGAAAAATCCAATTCGAAACAACACCGAAATCTTTTTGTTCCCAGTAAACT
>JBDKGG010000095.1:0-5968 GCA_039798325.1 Bacteroidota bacterium | reverse complement strand
GTCCCAAAAATTCCATCCACTTCTGGAATGTCTTTTTCCAATACATCACGATAACGCTCCCCCAAACAACCGGTCACCAATACTTTGTCGACGTTGCCCTTCTCTTTCTCTTTGGCCCAGGCCAAAATGGTATTGATGGACTCCTCCTTGGCATTATCGATAAAACCACAAGTATTGATAATCACAATTGAAGAATCTTGATCTTCTGACTCGTGATGCACATCATAATCATTGGCCTTCAACTGCGCCATCATCACCTCACTATCAAATATATTCTTCGCACAGCCCAATGTTACCACATTGACCTTGTTCTTTTTGAGCGTTTTGGTCTTCATGATTGATTTTCTTCCGTGAACAATGAATCCACAAATTCGAAGCGATTAAATATTTGCAACTGTTCGGGTTTCTCACCGATACCAATGTACTTCACTGGAATGTTAAACTGATCCGAAATTCCAATGACAACACCACCTTTCGCGGTGCCATCAATTTTGGTAATGGCCAAAGCATTGACATCGGTAGCCGCAGTAAATTGCTTGGCTTGTTCAAAAGCATTCTGACCTGTTGAACCATCCAACACCAATAGCACCTCATGAGGCGCGTTGGGCACAATTTTGTCCATGACCCTTTTGATTTTGGACAACTCTTGCATCAAACCTACTTTGTTGTGTAAACGACCTGCTGTATCGATAATGACCACATCTGCCTGCTGAGCCACTGCATGCTGCAATGTATCAAATGCAACCGAGGCTGGGTCGGAACCCATATTCTGCGCGATGACCGTTGCATTGGCTCGCTCCCCCCATATTTTTAGTTGATCGATGGCTGCTGCACGGAAAGTATCTGCCGCACCCAAAACCACTTTTTTACCCTGCTTTTGCAATTGAAAAGCCAACTTTCCGATGGTGGTTGTTTTTCCAACGCCGTTCACCCCAACCACCATAATCACGTAAGGAGTGGTCAATTTGGGAATAAAAACATCTTCGGAATCCTCGCCATCATAAGAAGCCAGCAACAAAGCGATCTCCTCCTTCAAGATGGAATTCAACTCATCCGTCCCCATGTATTTGTCTTTGGAAACGCGCGCTTGAATGCGCTCTATGATTTTCAGTGTGGTCGATACGCCAACATCCGAGCCGATAAGAACTTCTTCTAGGTTGTCTAAAACTTCATCATCGATGGAGGACTTGCCCACTACAATGCGGGCCAACTTGGAAAACAAACCGGTTCTGGTTTTTTCCAATCCTTGGTTGAGCGTTTCCTTTTTCTCAGAGGAGAAGAGGCGCTTAAAAAAATTCATTGCCATCTCTTTAGAATAAAAAAGGCCTTTTCTTTCGAAAAAGCCTTTGAACAATTATCAATGACTGATTAGGCTTTGGTAAACCACTCAGCGATTTTGTCGTTGTGTACAATCTCTTCCTTGAAGGAATAAGAACCTGATTTGGGTGATTTAACCATTTTAATCACCTTGGTGTGGTTTTTACCACCACCCGTTTGCAACGTTGCAACTACCTTCTTTGCCATGGCTTAATTATTTAATCTCTTTATGAACGGTCATACGCTTCAAGATGGGATTGTATTTCTTCATCTCCAAACGATCTGGGGTGTTCTTTCTGTTTTTGGTTGTGATATATCTGCTAGTTCCTGGCATGCCCGACTCCTTGTGCTCGGTGCACTCCATAATCACTTGAACTCTGTTACCTTTTTTTGCCATTGTTTCTTAAAAACGGATTGCAAATATAGAATGAATTTTGGATTATACAATATTTTTTTTCAACTCGCGATAATTATTCTTGTGCGATACACTTATCAGTGTTGAAAACGGCTCAATTCCGTTGTTCATGATGATGGGTTGCGCTCTATTTTTGAACTTCAACCTAAACTGTTCATGGCAAAAAGCAAAGCAAATATCGAGGAAGAAGACGAAATTCCATGGGTGAATGAAAAAAAATCTTGGAAGCAAAGTGTATTGGGTCGCCGATCTCAACTGATTGTTGGAACCGCACTCCTGCTTTCTTCTATTTACCTGGTTTTGGCCTGTATCTCTTTCACCCTAAACGGAGATGCCGATTTGAGTTTGATTTTGGGTGGTGATCATGCCTCCAGCATCAGTGAAACGCCCAATTACTCCAACTGGATGGGTAAATTGGGCGCGTTGGCCGCCTATGGTCTCATGTACAAAGGATTTGGCGTTGGCGCATTTTTCATCTGCTACTTGCTGATATTATTGAGCAGCTACTTAATTGTGCAGGCCACACCTACCCCGTTTTTCAAGAGTTTTCGTTGGATGATGTACGGAATGATTTTTATTCCGCTCGTATTGGCGTTTACCTTTCATCACCGAGAAGAAGATCCCTTTCCACATATTGTCTTAGATATCAACGACCGTTTCGTAGGTGCCTACGGCCTTTGGAGCGCGCAATGGCTTACTTTCACTTTGGGGCGAATGGGCGGAGCTGTCGCCTTGATTGGCGTTGCTGCCACTTCCTTCTTGATTCATTTTGGTCAATGGGTGGAAAATGGAATTGAAAGGTGGAAATTGAACCGTCAAGAAAAACTCAGGAGAAAAGCAGCGCGCGAGGAAATGTTGGCCGAATCGGAAACAATTGAAACTTCCGAAGAGCCCGCTCCAGAGTCGCCTGCGCCTACTCCGGTTTCTACCTTAGAAACCACCATCAGCAATCGGTATAAATTGATGGATGAAGAGCCAGTTGAAACAGAAGAAGAATTGTTGAGTCAATTGGAAATCCTTACTCCAGAACCCATTTCTCCCGCCCCTGTTGCTCCAGCACCTTTGACACCAATGGAAAACGAGCCCATTGAAATGAGCATCGACACACCTGCTTCACCTGCAGAGGAAGGCATTAATTTTTCCAATATAGAAGAAGACTTGGGAATGGAAGTTCAAGGCCCAGCTCAAGAAGAAATTTTAAGCAGTGCCGAAGTAGATCAAAGACTAGCGGACTTTGGTGATTATGACCCCAAATTGGACTTGTCTCGCTATGAAGCTCCATCCATTGAATTGCTTAAAAACCACACCACAGGTGGCATCAAAATCACCAAGGAGGAATTGGAAGAAAACAAAAACAAGATCATTCAAACCCTCAATCACTACAAGATAGAAATTGAAAAGATCAAGGCTACCATCGGTCCAACGGTAACCTTGTACGAAATCAATCCTGCTCCTGGTGTAAGAATTTCAAAAATCAAAAGTTTGGAGGATGATATTGCCTTAAGTTTAGCAGCACTCGGCATCCGCATCATCGCACCCATCCCCGGAAAAGGAACCATTGGTATCGAAGTTCCCAATTCTCAACCCGAGGTAGTGAGCATGCGCAGTTTGATTGCTTCTGAGAAATTCCAAAATGCGGAAATGGAATTGCCTGTTGTGCTGGGTAAAACCATATCCAATGAAATCTTTTGCGTGGACTTGGCCAAGATGCCCCACCTTTTGATGGCTGGATCTACAGGGCAAGGTAAGTCCGTCGGTCTCAATGCCATTTTGGTGAGCTTGTTGTACAAAAAACATCCATCTCAAATCAAGTTTGTCTTGGTCGATCCCAAGAAGGTTGAGTTAACTTTATTCAACAAAATTGAACGCCATTTCTTGGCCAAACTTCCGGACACAGAAGACCCCATCATCACCGATACCAGCAAGGTGGTGCGCACCTTGAACAGCTTGTGTATTGAAATGGATCAGCGTTATGATTTGCTGAAAACTGCCGGTTGCCGAAACATCAAAGAATACAATGAGCGCTTCATCAAACGCAGACTCAACCCCAACGATGGTCACCGCTACTTGCCATACATTGTTTTGGTGGTCGATGAATTTGCTGATCTCATCATGACTGCGGGTCGAGAAGTGGAAACGCCCATTGCTCGTTTGGCGCAATTGGCCCGAGCCATTGGTATTCACTTGATCATTGCAACTCAGCGACCTTCGGTCAATATCATCACCGGTATTATCAAAGCCAACTTCCCTGCGCGGATTGCTTTCCGGGTTACCTCCAAGATTGATTCGCGCACCATTCTCGATGCAGGTGGAGCCGATCAATTGATCGGAAGAGGGGATTTGTTGTATTCTACAGGAAACGATTTGATTCGCGTGCAGTGCGGTTTTGTCGATACGCCTGAGGTTGAAGAAATCACAGAGTATATCGGGAATCAACAAGGGTATCCAAGCGCGTTTCTTTTGCCCGAAGTTCCTGACGAGGCTGGAAATACAGAATTGAGTAACTTTGCCGACAGCGACCGAGATGATCTATTTGCGGAAGCTGCTAAAATTGTCGTTCAAACCCAACAAGGCTCTGCCTCTATGTTACAGCGAAAACTCAAGCTGGGATTCAATAGAGCGGGTCGTTTGGTGGATCAATTGGAAGCAGCCGGAATCATTGGGCCATTCGAAGGAAGCAAAGGACGAAAGGTTTTAATTCAAGACGAAGCCACTTTGGAACAGTTCTTGAAAAGAGGCCCGCAATAGCATAAGCAATATGAAAAAGGCATTTTTATTTTTATTGACCATCACCATGGGTTTGATGGTTCAAGCACAAAGTTCCAAAGAAGTTTTGGACAAACTTTCCGCCAAGGCAAAAGGTTGGACGACCGTTACTGCAGACTTTAGCTCGTCACTCGTTGACAAAAAGAACAACAAAAACATCAAGCAAGAAGGCAACATCAAAATCAAAGGAAAGAAATACATCATCAGCCTTGCTGACTATACCATTTCAACCGATGGCACGACCATCTGGACCTATGACAAAAAATCAAATACTTGCACCATCGACAATTTGAAAGATGTTAAAGATGGAGCTTTTGATCCATCCGAGATTTTCAGTATTTGGGAAAAGGATTTTAAGAACGAAATGAAAAATCCCAATGCGACCATGGATGGCGTTGCTTGTTATGAAATTGCCCTATTTCCCAACAATCCAAAAGGCAAACCCTATCACTCCATTTACATGTACATCGACAAAGGGAAAATGGAGTTGAGAAAAGCCGTAGTGAAAACCAAAGACGGCGGCGAAATCAGTTACAAAATCAATAACCTTAAGACCAATCAAACTTTTGCGGATGGTGACTTTGGATTCAACAAAGCCAAGTATCCCAAAGTAGAAATGGTCGACAACAGATTATAATACCATGCATTCAAGCACCATCAAAGCACCTCTTATTTTTGTTGCTTTGGTGGTGCTTTTTTTGTGTTCTTGCGGTTCTGATTCAACGAAAAAAAACGATCCAGCTCCACAAAAGACATCCGGTAAATTGTTCATCATTGGAGGGGGTGACCGTACTCCTGAACTGATGCGGTCCATGATCCAACAAGCAGGTCTGAAAGCCAATGATTACATCGCTGTTTTGCCCATGGCTGGGGAGGAACCTGATTCTAGTTTTTGGTATTTCCAACAAGATGTCCCATCCTCCATTCCTTGTGCGAACTTGAACTTTTCAGATGTCCATCGCAACGTTCAAAACATGACCGATTCGCTGAAAAAAGCCAAGCTCATTTTCATTTGTGGTGGTGATCAAAATCGATTCATGCAGGTGATACAAGATCGAAAAATTACATCATTGATTATTGATGTTTATAACAACGGAGGTATGATCGCTGGCACCAGTGCTGGGGCAGCTGTCATGAGTGATGTCATGATCACTGGCAATCAATCCAAAGACACGGCCTATAGTGCCACCTATTCGATTTTGGAAACACACAATGCCATTTATTCGAAAGGACTCGGATTCATTCAACATGGAATCGTCGATCAACACTTTGTAACCCGAAGCCGATACAATCGTCTCATCTCAGCATTTATGGATTATCCAAAGATGAAGTATGGATTGGGGGTGGAAGAAGAAACCGCAGCCTTAATTGAGGATGATCATTGCACTGTTATCGGCAAAGGCCCCATCATTTTGATGACACCCTATAAAAATATCAAAATCAAACAAGAAACCATTGATGAAGCTTCAA
>JBDKGG010000094.1:0-21126 GCA_039798325.1 Bacteroidota bacterium | reverse complement strand
GCTTGAAGAATCAACAACAACAATTTCTCGTAATTGCCTTGATTGGCCTTGTTCAGTGCGTCGTAATATTTCTTTCTGTCCTGCTGGAGGATGATGGCGGGAGGATAACCCGCGCGCATCAGCAACAAATTGAACATCAAACGAACCGTTCTGCCATTGCCGTCAAAGAAAGGATGAATCCAAACCATCCGATGGTGAAAAATCATGGCCTTGATCAAAACGGGAATATGGTTCTTTTCATTGACCCAATCCAACAACTCATTCATCAAATCATCCACCTTCAAAGCATTGGGCGGTGTGAAATTGGCACCCATGATGCGAACACCGGCATTGCGGTACCTTCCGCCAAACTCCAATTCGATGTTTTTTAATACAACACGATGGATGTCTAAAATCTGCGAGGCAGCAAGCCTTCCCTTTTTTTGGACCATGCCTTCTAGAATCTCAATGGCCTCATGGTGATTGAGTGTTTCAAAGTGCTCTCTCAAGGTCTTACCCCCTACCGTAATGCCATCCGACAAAACAATGCGGGTTTCTTGTAAGGTCAGCGTATTGCCCTCGATGCCATTGGAGTGGTAGGTCCATTCCAACATCAACGACTCCCGCAGCCGATGCATGGCGGCCGATGCAATAGGACGCAATGCATCCAATCGATCCTTTTTCTGATCGATGCGATCCATTATAAACTGCCACTTTTCTTGCCCCGTTGGATAATCTCTCCAATTCATTATGCAAATATCGGATAAAACAAATTAATTCATATCCGATATTCAATTTTCGAAACTGACAAAAATCAGCCATAAAAAACCCGATTTAAGTCAAAAGAAGTGCAACCAAATAAGGATTCATTTGTCATATGTAATTATTATTACGTCAAAAAAAAACATTCATACCGAAATGAATCGCAAAATGAAACACACTAAATTTCGCATCCTCTTCTTGCTATTTTACTTTTCCTTGCATGGGCAAGAGACTTTTGCCCAAATAACTTCAGTTTGGGAAAGTACCATCAATGGCAACGGAGATTTTGGAGATCAATTTCATTCTATTGCAACAGATGCCAACAACAATAGCTATGCTGTTGGATCCACCGTGAATAACAATGGGGACCGCGATTGGCTCATCATAAAATACAACGCCCAAGCATCCATTCAATGGAAGAAAACTTTTTCAGCCCCAGGTTTGGGACCGGATGAAGCGAAAAAAGTGCTGATTCATCCCAATGGGAATATCGTTGTTACCGGCTATGGAAACAACAAGGCGGTTGGAAATGATTTTTGGACCATGATGCTCACGCCATCAGGAGATACGCTTTGGACCGATTTGTACAACGCTCCCAATTCTAATTTGTATGATGAACCCAATGCCATGACCTTTGATGCGCAAGGCAATATCATCATCACCGGTGAAAGTGATCAAGACCCAAGCGCCTTCCTGAACAATGATTTTTTGACAGTCAAATACAACACGACAGGCAATCTACAGTGGGCTGTTAAATACAATGCACCTTCCAATGACAATGATCGTGCTTTGAGCGTTTGTGCTGATGCGAGCAATAACATTTATGTCACAGGAAGATCATTTAACGGAACCGATGATGACGCTGTTACCATAAAATACAACGCTTCCGGAACGCAACAATGGCTTAAAACTTTCGATAACGGGGGAATTGATAGACCCGTTTCCATTGGAATCGATACCCAAAGTAGAATCTATGTTTCCATGCGTTCAGACAACGGAACCGATGACGACTATCGTTTACTGCAATACAATGCGCAAGGAGTTCTTCAATTCAATGTCGTTTATGACAATGTTGGAAATGACCGTCCCATTGACATGGTAGTCATTCCAGCAGGAGGATGCGTCATCACAGGACGAAGTGATGGCAATGCCGCTGTGGGCATTAATTACGATGTCAAGACCATATCCTATTCTGCTACCGGCGTGCAAAATTGGTTGGCATCATACAATGGCATTGGTAACAATGATGATATACCTTCAAATATTTATTTGGCCAGCGATGGAAAAGTAGCGGTTACCGGACTAACAGACAGAGACAATACCGTGCTAATCAGCAATGACGCTTTTGTATTGTGTTACAACAGCGCAGGCAACACATTGATTTCTCAAACTTTTAATGGATCAGCCAATAAAGACGACGAAGGACATGCCGTGAGCATTGGGACAGATGGCCGTGTGGTCATGGTAGGATTTAGCAGTGACAACAGTGATCAACGCAACGCAATTCTTCTGTCCTACACCAGCAATGCTGCTCCCTCTCTTCAAAATACTTGGTCTGGTAATGGGGACAATGGTCAGAATGTTCGGGATCTCGTTTTTGATAACACTGGCAACGTCTATTTCTGCGGATACAGTGTGAATAAAGACAACAATCGTGATTTTTATATCGGGAAATTAAACAGTGCCGGAAATTTGGTTTGGTCTTTTGATACAACCGGTACCCTATTTGGAAGTGATGAAGAAGCCAACTCCATTCTATTGGATCCCAGCGGAAACATTATCGTATCTGGTTATTTAAAAAATGCTGGAACCTCTTCTGATATCTATGTCGAAAAATACAATCCTGCAGGCACATTGTTATGGCAGTTTGGTTACGACAATACCATTCACGAATCGGACCGAGCCTACGCCTCTCATCTGGACAATGCGGGAAATATTTATTTGTGCGGTAAAAAAGATACTGATGCGAGCTGGCAAATCAATGATGATATTTTGACCTTGAAAATTAATGCCAGTGGTACTTTGGCATGGGCATCTAGCTTTACCTCCAGCACCCTATCGGACAGAGGGCAAATCATCACGGTCAATGGATCCAATGAAGTGATTACTGGTGGTCGATTACAAGACAACATCAATGACAACATTATCATCATCAAGTATAGCAACATCGGCAATCAAGTTTGGACAAAAACACTCGACTTCCATGGGGGAATGGATAAATTGAATGACTTGAAATTGGATAACGCCGGAAATATTTTCATCTGTGGTCAGACCCAATCAGCTGCAGGAAGCAGCGACTACAATGCCTTCTTATGTAAAATCAACAACAGTGGCGTGCAGGAATGGGTAAGCTCTTTTGATTATGCTGGACAAGGGTTGGACGAAGCCATTGCTTTGGAAATTGGATCTGACAACTCGATTTGGATTACAGGACAAGTAGACACGGATTTGGGCTTGACCGAAAAGATGAACGTCTTCATCAGAAAATACGATACAAATGGTAACCTGATGACAACAGGTGATGGCATTTTCTCTTCAACCGCAGATTGTGCAGCAGATGACATTGTGCTCAATGGATACAACGAACCATGCGTGGCCATGCACCGCAACCAGCAGAGCAACGGCGAAATTGACTACGAAATGGTATTATTGACCATCAATGGAGGAGCCATCACGGAGGCTTATTCAAGAGCGGTCTCCGATAGCATTGATGTGGCCAATCTCATGAAATTTTCCAATACCACGAGCAATATTTATCTCGGTGGTTCCAGTTGGTTAGGATCCAATCAACGTGACTTTTTATTGGGAAAATACAATTGGCTCACTGTTGGGGTGGATGACTTAAAAAATACCTCCGCCCTTTCCCTGGCCTATCCCAATCCATTCTCTAGTGAAATCAGAATAATCAACCCACAGGACAATGATCGCGTTGTCGTTTATAATGGAGCTGGTCAAATGATTTTCAGTTCCAATCACCGAATAGAGGAAATAGAAACCGATCATTGGTCAGACGGAATGTATATCATTGAAATGATCCAAGGAAACAACAAGAAAAAACAAAGCTTAATCAAAACATCAAAATGAGAATTAAAAAATCCATTGCGTCGCAATTCATCCAAGATTACACCATCAGTGATCATGAAATGAACAGTTATCTTCCCAAATCTGGCGATTTGGCGCTGTTTGAAGTCATTGAAATTGGTAAACACCAGACCATCCAGTCTGAGTCTAAAAAGAACGTACATATCTTTCCCGGAGACCTCATATTGGCCACGTTTGCTGACCGATACGCCACTTCCCAATTTGAAGGGTATGTTCCAACTACGGTCTGTGATGAATACCACATTCTTGGCGCAGGCGGTGCTATCGGAATTGTTCATTCCAAAAACGCTTCGTTGAAGGATATCGAACCCACGACAGTTAGATTAAAAGGCTATGCACGTGATAAAAACAATCAAGTCATCAACACCCGTTTTTACGGAATTGAGCGTCCTGCATTCACCGGAATAAAGTCATCTCCCAAAGTCATCTTGTCATTGGGCGCTACCATGGACAGTGGTAAAACAACAACAGCAGCCTTCATTAGCCGTGGCCTTTATTTGAAAGGTTTCAATGTAGGTTTTATCAAATTAACGGGTACAGCCTATACCAAAGACAAGGATTTCGTTTACGATTGTGGAGCCATCAAAACACTCGACTTTTCAGATGCGGGTTATCCGAGTACTTTCACCATTCCTACGGAAGAAATATTGTCCATTTACGAATACCTTCGGTTGAAGATTTCAGAGGAGCAGGACTTGGACTATTTGGTGATCGAAATTGCTGATGGGATTCTCCAAATTGAAACCCATGCCCTCATTTCCAACCAAAAGTTCATGAACACCATTGACTTTATCTCCTTCTCTTGTGGTGATAGCCTAAGTGCCCTAAAAGGACTTGAAGTTCTGAAAAACATCAATATTGAACCCAGTGTGATGTGTGGGAAGTTCACGATGAGTAAACTGCTCATTTCAGAAGTGAAAAAATATGTTGAAATACCTATCTTTGGAATTGATGAATTGGAACAAGGCTCTGCCAACCACTTGTTTGTTTAATGCCATTTGAATACAAAAGAGATTTTCAATAACAGCAAAATAATCCGGAAGGTTTTCCTCACCGGATTTTTTCATTTCTCCCAATCCATCACAACGCTGTTGCTTTTGCTTTTGGTTGGTCAGATTTCCAGTCAATCTGATTCTACAAAATCAGAGGTGCTGCAACACTTCACATTTCAACTCTTCCATCCTGTTCATCAATGGAATTGGGTGATTTCTCTTTTGGTATTAAAGGCAGTCTTTATGGTACTCCGAAATTATCAACTCAAAGTTTTGCCTTTTGATTTACAATGTTTGGGGCAAGACTATTTCTTGAACCCAAATAGGAACATCCATCTCAAATCAAACACCCTATCCAAAGAACTCAAGCAGTATTCTCGCGCTTGGATCAAGGGAGTGGTCATTTTTGGGGCCGATGTGATATTTCTGTCGTTGATTTTTTTGAATTTGTGTGTGCTCAATTTTTATGTTGCACTGAGTTGGCTGGCTTTATTCCTCTGTGCCATTTTATTTCGATTGGCCATCGTTCACATTTATGTCGAACAAAAAATCAAATGGAAAAGCGCAAGCCAGAAGTTTCAGCGAAAATTAAAATTCATTTTTGAAAACCTAAGGTCGCTCCGATTCTATGGTCAATTCGATCGAGAAGTTGGAATCCTCAACAAAAGAAGGTCGAAGCATTCCATGGCCCTTCATCAGTTTTCTTTTCAAAAAGCCTGGGAAAGCGCCTTCTTGCCTACCCTATTCTTCATCTTTCTATTTGTTTTGATTTCACCATACTTCTCCGAACAACTCGAGAAAAGAACGCTGCTACAATTGGTTTTGATTTTGATTTATAGTCAATCCGCATTATACAGAACTTTCAAAGTCACCGAAAGTTGGAAAATCATCCAAAACATCCAAAAAAGATGGCGTCAACACCAAGAAAATCCAACACCATCCACCACAATAGATTGGGAAATTATTGAGGCCAAAATTCAAGTCATGAACACGCAACTTTCTTGTCCTGCATACCTCGAGGATGAAGCGGTAAAAAGTGAGCTCAAAAAGTTCATCTCGCACTTGCCTGAAATCGCTGGGCAAGATTTCATGCGATGGAATAAAACAATGACCCGGCTGTCTCCCACTGGTTTTATCAAAGGTGAGACCTTCATCTCGGCCATTGCTTTTAAAAAAGAATTGCCCTCCATTCAGGAAATCGAAAAATGGAAAACCGCTGTCGATCTCTCCATGGTATCCGATTTTAAATGGGAAAAGGAATGGAAGGATGCCACCATGAGTGAGAACGATCTGGCTTGGCTCAATGTATTGCGCGCATGTCTTCATTCCGCACACTTTGTAATAACAGACAACCATGAGTTGAGATTTTGGAATGAAGAAGAGATCAGGACCATCGCTCAATTGATGAAAATCACTCGTAAAAAATGGATCATTATATGAAAACAAAAATTGGTTTAACCTTGTTGGTATTAACCTGCTTTATTGCATGTAAAAAAGAACCAGGTATTGGCGGCAACGGCAGCATCAAAGGCTCCGTCATCACCAAGAAATACAATGCCACGCATACTCAGCTCATAGGCACATTTCCAAATGCCGATCAATATGTCTATATTGTTTTTGGTGACCATGTAGGTTATGACAAACGAATTAAAACCGACTACAACGGGGAGTTTGAATTTGACTTTTTATATCCCGGAAAATACGAGCTTTATACCTATTCTGCGGATTCAACAGGGAACGCTTTATCAGGCCAAATGGTGATCACTCGAGACGTTCAATTGAAAAAAAATGAAAGTCAAACCATTCAACGATTTGTGGTTTATGAATAAGAACATTGTCATTGTCCTGTCTTTTTTGTTGCTTACCACATCCGTTTTTGCTCAGCGAAAGAAAGCCATTCAACGGGGTTACACCACTACTGAGACGGTGATTCAAGACATTAAAAATCCAGAAAACTCAAGACGCACCGTCGAAGTATCTGATAAAAAAGGAAGGTTGATTCACGTTCAAGAATTCAACAATCTTGGAAAAAGAACCAAAGACATCGCAACCCAATACGGCAGATTGGACAAATCCATCATAACAAAGAATGCTTTGGATAGCATAATCGTAGTGGAGCATTTTTCATACAACAAACAAAAACAACTGATTAACCATGAAACCATTCGGAAGGGAGGAGCGCAGAAAGAGCGGTTGCAAATCGAATACAACAAATGGGGGCAAAAAATCAAAGAGACCGTTTCTAAAAATGAAAAGGTTGTAAAAACAAGAAATTTCATTTACAACAAAGAAGGCCTTTTACTCGAACAAAATACGATAGGGTCAGATGGTCAAATGCAGTATCAAAAGAAAATGAACTATCTCCATGAGTAAATTATCTGGTCAGCTCTGTTTATGGTTACTGCTGGTGGCATCGCCCATGCTGCATGCTCAACAGCGTGACTTTGGGGCTTGGGGATATATTCAATTAAAATACAAAATCAATCAAAAATGGAGTGTCGGATATACGGAACACCATTTGCGAAATGAAAACGCATCTGAAAGATGGATGAATATTCATGATGCTTTTGGTCAATGCCGCATCAACCGCTTTCTTTCACACGAGTTCCATTTGAGGAACATCCAATACCAGCACATGGATAACAAAATTGAAAATCGATGGTTGATTTTTTATGCCTTGGTGGGTAGTTATAAAATACAAAAATGGCAATTGTCCATGCGCAGCAGGTGGCAGCAACTCACCTATGAAGATCATTGGAATGATGCCTACAAAGGGCCCTACTACTACCACCGATTAAAGACGGCTGCAGATTACATCATCAACTATCATTGGCGTTTAGGGGGCAGCACAGAATGGTTTATGCCGTTGAACAGACCCAACCGCTCCCGATTGGACCAAGTCAGATGGACCACCGATTTGACCTATCGAAAGAACCAACATCTGGCCTTTGACTTCTTCTATCAGATACAACAACCGATTGGCAGAATTCACCCCAGATACTATTTTATTTTAGGAACCGGAATTCATTTAACTTTATAACATGAAAAAGCAAATACTGTTTTGTTTTTTGACCCTATCAATCATGATAGCTTGTAACCCACAAGAAACCAAAACGAACAAAATGCCTGTCACTGGAAAAATTGCCATAGCACTGCATGGCGGAGCTGGAAACATTGAAAAAATGAATCTCTCTGAGGAGGAGAAAAAAGCCTATCTGCATGTGATGGACAGTGCCCTAAGTGTAGGTTACGAATTCCTGAAAACAGGTGGGTCGAGTGTGGATGCTGTTGAAAAAGTTCTCTGCGTTTTAGAAGATAGTCCGTTGTTCAACGCCGGTAGAGGATCCGTGTTCAGTCACGATGGAAAGATAGAAATGGACGCCGCCATCATGGATGGGAAGACGTTGGATGCGGGATGTTTGGCTGGAGTTCGTCACATTAAAAACCCAATTTCTTTGGCCAAGCTAATCATGCGCAAATCCAACACGGTATTTTTACATGGAGAAGGTGCCGAGTCTTTTGCTACGGAGAAAGGCATGAGTTTGGTCGATACCAGTTATTTCTTTACACAGGAACGATGGGATCAATTGCAAAATGCACTCAAGAAGGACAGTGGAATGGAGCTGGATCACGGAAATGAGGAGAAGGCTTCTGGTAAAAATGAAAAAACGGAAGGCAAATATGGAACGGTAGGTTGTGTCGCAATGGATCAAAATGGCAATCTAGCCGCAGGAACCAGCACCGGAGGATTGGTGAACAAAAAGTACAACCGCATTGGGGACTCCCCCATCATTGGTGCTGGAACGTATGCAGAGAACCTGGTCGGCGCAATTTCTTGCACTGGTAGAGGTGAGGATTTTATCAAGAACGTGATTGCTTATGACATTGCTTCGCAAATCAAGTATCAGAACAAATCATTGTTTGATGCCGTCAGCGCGAGTATTCAAACCAAATTAAAATCCAATGGAGGACGTGGCGGCTGCATCGCAATGGATCACGAAGGAAATATCGTTTTTAATTTCACCACCACTGGAATGTTCAGAGGAAGCATCGATACAAATGGGAAGAAGTATACCGCTATCTATCGGTAATTAGTCCCGCCGTTTTTTTCTTTTTCCTAAGACAATTTTATATCGTAATCATCGGATAATGTCTTTGCCTATACCTTTCTGTATTCATCTATTTTCAGAACCCACACAAATTCTTTGCTTTCTAAATCATTTTTACTTGAGACCGTTTACCCACCTTTATTGGCCTAATCACCAATTATGATGAATAAGTCGGAGAATATATCCCCTAAAAAACATCCATAATTGGGGATTTCATTGTCCAGTTTGGAAATTCACCTGTTTTTACAAAACCTTAATCATTGAAAAACAATTACTTATCTCAAACGAACTTCTTTTTGGTTAATTTGGTCAGTAGACTGACCCAATTCACGTGAATTCAGTCAGCTGACTGACAAATTTATCCAATCTTCCAACTTTCGCTTTAATTTAGAATCCAAAGTAAGAAACGAAAAAAAGAGGCTCTCGCCTCTTTTTTATTTTGTATTCAATAACAAACTACTTAAACCGAACAGCAGTGGCTGTCTTGGTTGCAGGATCTACTTTGTAGAAGCCTTCCCCGCTCTTGTCTCCCAACTTTCCGGCTTGAACCATGTTGACCAACAAGGGACATGGTGCGTATTTGGGATTGCCAAATCCATCGTTCATGACACGCAAGATGGCCAAACAAACATCCAATCCGATGAAATCCGCCAAACGTAAAGGGCCCATGGGATGTCCCATACCCAACTTCATGACTGTATCAATTTCCTCCACTCCAGCCACGCCTTCAAACAAAGTATAAATGGCTTCATTGATCATGGGCATCAGGATTCTGTTGGCCACAAATCCAGGATAATCATTGACCTCAACAGGAACCTTTTGCAACTGCTTGGACATTTCAAACACCGCTTCGGTAACCGCGTCTGATGTGCTGTAACCGCGAATCACCTCCACCAATTTCATAACTGGAACGGGATTCATGAAGTGCATACCAATCACTTGTTCTGGTCGCTTGGTTACTGAAGCAATTTTGGTAATAGAAATGGAGCTGGTATTGGAAGCCAAGATGCAAGCCGCTGGAGCGAACTCATCCATGGATTGAAAAATCTTCAATTTCAAATCTACATTCTCTGTTGCCGCTTCTACGGCTAAATCAGCATGGGCAATACCCGACTTTAAATCCGTGACCAAACTCAAATTGTCCAATGTCGCGTTCTTGGCTGCTTCATCGATGATTCCTTTGGAAACCTGGCGATCCAAATTCTTGGTGATGGTCTGCAAGGCACGATCCAATTGGGCTTGATTGACATCCACCAAGTTGACTTTGTTGCCATATTGTGCAAAAACGTGAGCAATACCATTTCCCATGGTACCTGCTCCGATAACAGTAATATTCTTCATGATTTAAATTTCAGAGGCGAAAATACGTCAGGATGGTATTACTCCAACTGACGCCATGCGGTTTCCCCATCACGGGTAATTTGCAAAATCCAATACAAGACCACCAGTCCAATAAAGGGAACCAAGGCATCTGTCCATTGTTGGGTCACCCAAAAGATCAATGCCGCGCTGCACATCGACGAAATCGCCACCAAGTGGAAACCCAACTTGCGTTTTTTGTACAACAAAACGGCACCGGCTAAGGTGATCAATCCAATGTAACCAGACCACTCATAATAAGGTGGATTCAAATAATCTACTCCATCCATCTTGGCCATCATTTCACTCATGGTGATGCCCACTAGGCTGCTGATGGCATTGCCAACGATAAGCAAGATGAGCCATGTCACCACGCATCCGTGTCTTCTGCCCGTGGGCAGCGTTGAAGGCTGCGGAGATTCCAAAGGGGCTTGCTCTTTATTTTGATCCGATTCTGTCCAATTTTCCATGGGTCAAAAATAGATATTTTAATTCTTCCTGCATTTATGGTGTGTTTTTATCTGCTTGGATTATTTTTGTGCCACTTACGAAATAAAGATATGCGCGAAATTCAATTTAGAGAGGCCATCTGTGAGGCCATGTCAGAAGAAATGAGAAGAGACTCCTCTGTATTCCTTTTGGGAGAAGAGGTTGCGGAGTACAATGGTGCTTACAAAGCTTCCAAAGGCATGCTCGACGAGTTTGGTCCAAAGCGTGTCATTGATACGCCCATCGCTGAATTGGGATTTGCCGGTATCGCCGTAGGTGCGGCCATGAATGGTTTGCGTCCTGTGGTTGAATTCATGACATGGAACTTTGCCATCTTGGCCGCCGACCAAATCATCAACTCAGCCGCCAAAATGTTGCAAATGTCCGGTGGTCAATACAATGTTCCCATTGTGTTCCGTGCGCCCAATGGAACGGCAGGTCAATTGGCCGCCACGCACAGCCAAAGCTTTGAAGCCTTCTACGCGCACGTTCCTGGTTTGAAAGTCATTACCCCTTCTAATCCATACGATGCGAAAGGTTTGTTGAAAGCCGCCATTCGCGACAATGACCCTGTGTTATTCATGGAGTCAGAGAAAATGTATGGTGACAAAGGAATGGTTCCAGACGGAGAATATATTTTGCCCATCGGTGTGGCGGATATCAAGCGCGAAGGAACGGATGTCACTTTGGTTTCTTTTGGTAAAATCATGAAGACCGCTCTGGCAGCGGCTGAAGAGTGCGAGAAAGAAGGCATTAGCGTCGAGGTCATCGATTTGCGCACCATCCGTCCATTGGACATCGACACCATCATCAATTCTGTTAAAAAGACCAATCGATTGATCATTTTGGAAGAAAGTTGGCCCGTGGCCAGCATCTCAACAGAGATTGCTTACCGTGTGCAGCGCAATGCCTTTGATCACTTGGATGCGCCTATCCGCCGTTTAACCCAAACGGATACTCCTTTTGCCTTTGCCACCACATTGATTGAAGCGGCATTGCCCCAAATCAAAGACGTGGTTCAAGCGGCAAAAGAAGTTTGCTATAAATAACAACGCTTCAAATATGACGATGTCTTCTTCTCAATCGGAATCCAGAAAGAAGGCCATCGAAGCATTGCGCCAACATCAGCATCAATGGACCGCTGATCAGTTGGCGCAGCGTGTTTTAAAGGGCGACCGAGATGCCCTTTCCACGGCCATCACCTGGTGTGAGAGCACCTTAGCTGAGCACCGTGAAAAAGCCCAACAAGTATTGGACAGCATCATGCCCCACACTGGGAGATCTTTTCGCTTGGGCATCACGGGGGTTCCTGGCGTAGGAAAAAGTACATTGATTGAAACATTGGGTTTGATGTGGATTGCCAGCGGCCATCGGGTGGCGGTATTGGCCATTGACCCTTCAAGCCCCATTACCCAAGGCAGTATTTTGGGTGATAAAACCCGAATGGAGCAGCTCTCCGTTCATGCCTCTGCCTATGTCAGACCCACGGCTACTGCCAATGAGTTGGGCGGGGTTGCCGCACGGACCCATGAAGCCATTTTGTTGTGTGAAGCCGCGGGATACGATCGCATCATTGTTGAAACAGTTGGCGTGGGACAAAGTGAAACCGCAGTCTATCACATGACCGATTGTTTTTTATTGTTGATGTTGGCGGGAGCTGGTGATCAATTACAAGGCATCAAGCGCGGCATCATGGAGATGTGCGATATCCTGGCCATCACCAAGGCCGAGGGATACAATGAACGTGCTGCTGAGCGGGCCAAGGCCGAATACCAAAATGCATTGCATTTGTTCCCAGAGAGAGAAGACAGCTGGTTTCCTCCTGTGGTAACGGTTTCTGCCCTTCAACACAAAGGCATGGACACGTTGGTAGAAGCGCTGAGTCAGTATGAACGATGGTCCAAAGAGCGATTGTGGGATCAAAAGCGAAAAATACAATTGCTTTATCAGATGGAACAAGAATGGATCCGACAGTGGAAGCAAAGCAAAATGCAAAATCCGAATTTTGTCTTAAAATTCAAATCACTGCAAGACGCTGTCAGCCGAAATGAAATCAGTTTATCCTCAGCGGTTCAGCAATTGGTGAGGGATTGAAGCGGTATCCCGCAGTGCAGACTGTAAGGTCTGCACGAGGAATACAAGCGGAAAGCCCGACCCCGCAAGGCGGGGGCACCACCAAAATCTGTTAGTGATTGATGAGCACCTTCACAAAATACTCGCGACCTTCTTGTTGGATTCTAACACTATACAAGCCATTTGGAAGCTCCTTGAACGTAATGATTCCTGAGTTATTCTGCTTGGTCAATACAACTTGTCCCATGGCATTCCAAACAAAAATCTGGGCCGCTGTTTGGTTGTTATTTAGGACCACAACAGGCTCTATACCGTTGTTGTATAAGTCAAAAGGAAATTTAGGAATTTCGCGAACAAAAACGGTACTGGTATCGGAAGTATCTGTGGTATCGATGATTACGGTGGTGTCAATGGGAATGTAAGTCAAATCATGGAAGTTGATCATCTCTGCCCAGTAAGGATGATCGATGAAGGGATTGCGGTTCAATTGGATGGACTGAATATAGTCATTTCTCGCACGCTCGTAGCCATCCGGCAAATCGGAGAAGTGCCAATCCAAAAGGGTTTCAACGGACTGCGGCGCCTCACTCAGACCGGGGAGAACAACATTGTTGAGTGCATCAAAAGTCCAATTGAATGAATCCAATCCATCATAACGCAGTGACATATATAACAACGCGCGTGCAGCATTTCCTTTGTGCACTTCGCGGGGTTCATAGACCACTTGGTTGAGATCATTGAATCCCAATTTCCCCAAGAAAAAAGATGACTGAACGTTGACTACTTCACCCAAAGGATGATTGCTTCTTACGGCGTTCGCATTGTTCTGCTGGGTGGGGAAAAGATGGTGTTGATCGGCATATTCGTCCGTACCCGTGGATGAATAACTGGGCATCCAGCTGTGGCAATAGGTGTGCTCACGACTTATCGGAAGCCAACCAAACGGAGGGGTGTAGACATGATGAAATTGAGAATACACACAAGTCACCACTTTTTGACCATCAGCCGTGTCCTCTGCGGCAAAATCCGCAATCATTGTTTCATCATAGCTGTTGTAACTGATTTTGATGTAGGGCGCGCGGATCCTAGCTTTCAGATCATCTACAAAGGTGATTTGGGTGGAGTCGATTCCCGCATAGTAATCCGCCATCATGTTGAACGGGGTTTCAACAACAAATGGATCATTAAAAGGAACGTATAAAGCGCTCCCACCACCATTTTGCTTGGTGTACAACTGATAATAATAAGACTGACTGGCGCGAAGTGTTTTTTGAAGAAAGCTGGGAACAGTGCCAACATAAGCGACTTGGTCATCACCCAAATAATCTCCCTGCTGATAATCGATACCATCCTCAGGGGCGCTCAAGACAGGAGAATTCCCTCTCACCAAGAGATAACCCAAAACATTGGAAGCGGCCGACCAATTCAATTGGGCCTTGAAAGTGGTCACCCCCGTTACTTGCACTTGTGCAAACGAAACGGCAAAGGCGAGACAGAGGGTGGTAAAGGTCATGCTCATTTTCATGACCCAAGCATTGCAATTATATTTTTTCATCTTGTACACGATAGATTAAGCCCAGCTTGATCCACCCTACTATCATCAGTACACCACCGATGGGGGTAATGGGGCCAAGAAAGGCGTTGATGGGCCATTGAAAAATGGCATTAAAAACCAATAAATAGATGGAGCCGCTGAACAAACAAGTCCCTATGCCTACCCATCGTAACCCACTCAAAAGACGTTCATGAAAATCATGAGAAAATCGCACAACCATCAGGGCGATGGTCATCAAAAGATGGTACATCACCCCCGTTTTGAAGGACTCAATTTTCTCAACATCTACCAACTTTTTAAGACCATGTGCTCCAAATGCACCGAAAACGATGGCCAAAGCCAAGGAGAACAGCAGAGTAGATTTTTTAGACATGGCTTCAAAAGTAGGGAAAATAAGTTGGTCTGTCTTGAAAGATGCCTTATATTTCGTGATTAAACAAACCGGAACTGTGAAATTGAAACCAAAGATTTATATAGGCTTCATCTTTTTCCTGCTCAGTGCACCGCTATGGGCGCAGACCAAAAAAGACGAAGTCAAGTTGGCCAAGGAAGCATTAGCATTTTTCGATGCTCGTCAATATGTGGATGCCTTTCCGCTCTATTCGCAATTAGTGGCCCTCAATCCCAGCAATGCGGACTATGCTTATTTCTTCGGAGTATGCGCGACTTTTTGTGATGTCGACAAAACCAATGCTGTTAAGTATTTGAAACAAGCCATCAAAGGCAACTACGCTGCACCCGAGGTATATTATTTTTTGGGAAGAGCCCTTCATTTGAGCTATCAATTTGGGGAGGCCTGCAACGCATACGAGACTTTTTTAGATGTTGCTTCTCCTGAGGTCATCCGGAAATACGATGCCATGCGTCAGATTCAAATGTGTATTTATGGTGCGAAACTTTTGGCCAATCCAAAAGAGCTGATGGTCAAAAAACGCACAGAAGCCGAGCGCATCAACTTTTTCCGGTATATGCAATTGGAGGCTGTTGGGGGAAAGATCATTACAACGCCCAACGAATTGCTGCAAGGTCGAGACAAAAAATCCACCAATCCTCACCTGATTTATTTGAACGGAACGCCCAAAAACATCTATTTCTCGATGCTCACCGATACCGCTGGTTTGGATCTGTTTCAGGCTGAATTAAAATCGGACGGAACGTATGGGGTTCCCACTCCGGTAAGCGGAAAAATCAACACCAACTATGATGAAGATTATGCCTTTTTGCATCCCTCTGGTCGAAGCTTGTATTTTGCTTCAAAGGGCCACAATAGCATGGGGGGATATGACATTTTTCGTTCAGACTTGGATTCATTGACCAAAAAATGGAAGAAGCCCGTCAACCTGGGATTTGCCTTTAACACGCCCGATGACGATTTGTTTTTCATTTCTGATGCAGACAACAAAACTGCGATTTTCGCTTCTGGACGAACCAGTGATTTGAATCACTACTCCCTTTACCAAACGGCATTTGAGGGCACCCCAATAGACATCATTTATGCCAAAGCCAAGTTTGCCAATTTGAACAATCCTGAAAACAATGTGGCGCAAATTGTTGTCAAAGATTTGGAGACTGGTGAGATTGTTGGCGAAGTCACTGCTGATGTAAAAACCGGAGCATTTGATGTGTACTTCCCAAAACCTGGGAGATATTCCTACTCCGTGACCTTGCCTGAGGGGACAGAACAATTGTTGGCCGAATTTGATGTACAGCCCGGAAGATCAGGATCAGTGTACTTTCCTCAACAAGTCAATGTTTCCAAGGACGACAAAGGAGCCGATGTCATTACGGTAAAGAATGGTCAGGACATGACATTGGATCGCGGAATGGAAAAAGCCGTGTCCGCATTGCTGCGCAGCAAATCCCAATTGCCTGTTTCCAAACAAGCTGAGGACATGGCCAACATGGAGCGCAGCATGACCAATGCTCCAGCCCTAGCAGGGTTTTCAAAAGGAAAAACAGCTGAAGACATTTTGAATGACATGAAGGCGGAAGCCAAAGCGCTGAGTGCTGCGCAACCCATCGTTCAAAAACAAAAGCAAGCCGCCTATCAATTGGCCAATCAACAAATGAAGTTGTCTCAAAGTACATTGGCCAAATCGGATTCATTGATCAAAACAGTGAGCGACAAAGTAGATGCCGCCAAAGCCAAGGGTAATCCCTACATCTTCACCGATGCAGATCGAGAGGTGTTGAATCAGGCCCAACAACTGCGTGAAGAGTCGGAAGCGCATCGTTTAAAAGCGCGCGGATCCATGGAATTGGCCGATCAATTGAATGCCTATCAGGCGACATTGGAACCAACATCCAAGGAATTGTTAACCCGATCAACAAAACTGCAGAGCTACCTCAAAGACAACAATGTGGAAGGAGCCATTGATGTCATGACCGAGGAGCGCAAGCGATTGTTGGCGGAACAGTCGCGACCCAAAAAGCCTGGTACAGCGTTGCCACAAAATGCAAAATCAACCACCCGAAGTCATCAGGCCAACGAAGATTTGTATGCCAATACTTTGCGTGAATTGAATACCGCAGAAGCCAAAGCCATCGCGGATCAGAAAGCCAATGCACCATCTCTGGCCCAATCTCAGGCTGCAGCCAAAAACAAAAAGACTGAGTTGTTGCAGTTGGACCCCAAAGTGAAAAAGACATTTGACGATGCGGCTTCCGCAAAATTGGCCAATGGCATTTACACCCAAATGAACAACAATGAATCATTGGGATTGAGCGAAGCAGAAAAAGTAAACATGGATCCCGCTGCCGTTGCTCAGTTGCAAAGCCAGCTCAAAGCCATGGAGACCAAATCCAACAGCGCTTTTGCTTCACAGCCCGTTTATGACTTGGCCAAAGTTTCGCCTTACAGAAATTACAGCATCAATGACATTCAAGACCCCGGAGCTTCGGGAGCAAAAGCCGCAGGAGGCAATGAAGGCTTAGCTGTCAATGCCGAAGTCAAAACTCCTGAAAATGGCGCTCAATCGGGCAGCGAGAAAAAAATGACCGATAATGGTAGCAACGCTACAACCAAGGTAGACGTTACAGTCCCTGCAGACAGTGCAGGAAAGAAAAATAGCCTTGAGGTTAAAACCACCGTTTCGCCAGAAGGAGGGAAAGTGGAAACGACGGTGAAGGCTGATGAAAGCGGAAAAGGAGAAAACAAAAGTAGCAAAACGGCAGGAGATCCAAGCCTCACAGAGGAAGAAAACAAAGACTTGGAATTGGCCTTGAAGTCATCCAAAATCATGAAGCAAATCATCGACAGTGCTGGTTTCAAAGAGTATGATGCGATGTATGCCTATGAGGAGTTAAAGGCCATGGATCGACTGAAAAAATATCCCGACTTGACCAGTCTCTTCAAGGAGAGAGCAAAATTGGATTCCATCAATCAAGTGATTGCTCAGGCTGAATTGAACATCAAGAAAGAAACGGACCCTGCCAAGAAACAAAGTTTGGTGAATGCACAGACTCAACAAATTGCGCAGCGTTCAGCCATTGAGCTGAAGAATAAGGAAGTGTTCCGCGGATTGGCACGAAATGAAGTTGAAGCCAGCAAGGGTCCTGCGATGAAGCGCTATGAAGAATCATTGGCTGATTTGAAGAACGAGCCCATCCTTTCTGCCTTCATCAATCAATTGAAGAATGACATTGATTCGGTAAGTGACTTGGCCGTCATCGACCGCAAAAAAGCCGATGTAGCCACTACGGATGCAGAAAAAGCGAAAGCCTTGCGCAGCGCGTTTGCCAAAGAATTGATGGTGGCTGACATGTATGCCCACATGAAAAAAGCATTGGATGCCATGGCCATTTTTGCCCTCTATAGCACGGCAGATGAAGCCTTCTTATTGTCCAATGATGAAGCTGCCATTCGCGCCAAATACAGCACCCACAGTGTTAAGATTGATGTTCCCACTGATACCATTGCTGACACAGGCAATCCAGAGAACAACAATCCCAATAAAAATGATGCTGAGGCCGTCAATGCTGACATCATGCGTGACCTGCAATCCCTCACTTTTAGTGATGAGCAGATGAAGAAAAACGGAATCAAGCTGACGCAAGAAAGCTACACCAAAGAGAATGTCAGCGATTTGTTCATGCCCAAGGCAGAGCGGGTGGATAAGCCCTTCTTCGTTAAAATGAACAAGTCGGCCTACGGCGCCCAAAACCCCATCCCGGTTGATGAGCAAATGCCCATGGGCATTGTTTACACCGTTCAGGTGGGTGCATTCAGAAACCCCATCCCCAACAACACTTTCAATGAATTTGCCCCCGTGATGGGACAAAAATTGAACAACGGATTTACCCGTTACATGGCAGGATTATTCCCAGACAAGAAATCTGCGATACAAGCCCGCAATGAAATCCGCATGATGGGATACAGCGATGCATTTGTAGTTGTATACAAAGACGGAAAACGTGTGGGCATGAATAGCGTTCCTGCTAGTCCCAATATAGAAAAGGACAATACAGCAATCACGCAACCCATCCCTCCAAAATCAACCAACGCATCTGGAGCTAAAACGATCGCAGCAAGAAATGTCGCAGACGAAGAAGGCTTCTTTACGATTCAAGTGGGTGTATTTGGAAGACCTGCCCTTGAGGGGGAAATCAGCATCGGAAATCTGAACATGGAATACGATGCAGGTAAAAACTTGTACCGCTACTCCACTGGCATCTATTACAAAAAATCAGAAGCTCAGGCAGCCTTACCAGGTGTAAAAGCCAAAGGATTTGAGGATGCCTTTATCACTGCCTACAAGAAAGGAAAAAAGGTTTCAGTAACTGATTTGGGAGCCAACGATTTTCAACCAAAAGCTCAACCCAAACCGGTTGAACAACCCACTGAAAAGACCGCACCAACTGTTGACAAAAACAACCAAACTGAACCTGTAAAAACAGAAAAGAAAACAACCGTTAAGGGAGCTGAGGACTTGAACAAGGACTGGGATGAGAGCGACCCCAACAAGATTTTCTACTTCCGTTTGGAAGATGTTTACGGAACCTACAAGTGTTGTGAATCAAGCGATTCCATCTGCAACAATCCTGACAACAGAAATGCCATCAAACGATTGACATTGATTTCTAACGGAAGCGGAGTTGCCATAGATGGCAACAACAAAACCACCAATTTCAAATGGAAGTATGTGAAAAATGATCCGATGCCCATTCAAGAAATGGAGTCCATTTTGGGTCCCAATTATTCCTTCTATTATCGAAATGGCAACATCCATTTGGGTGATTTCTGCAAACCGAAAGACGAGTAAAGCATGTTGAGATTTTTCTTGATTTTGGGACTTTGCACAGGGGTTGGTTTCTCCGTGCTCGGGCAAGAAGGTTGCGAACATGTCCCGCTTCCGAAAGCTTTGAAGGCTTTGGAGCAATCGAAAGACAAAGACAAAAACGCAGCTGAAAAAAAAGCAGCTGTCCAAAAATCATTGGAGATCGATCCTGAATGTTTGCCATGCTTGCATCAACTCGGCGAAATGGCTTTTTTTAGGGCTAAAAATGGAGGAATGGACTTTGCAGAATCCAAAGAAATTTTCAAATCCCTCATTGAAAAATGCGACGTCTACCATCCAGAACCATTCTACTATCTCGGAGCCATGGCCTATGCCGACAAGGAATACGACGACGCCATCAAATATTTCGAGTTGTTTTTAAGGTTCCCCTCTGATGACCCCACCAAGCTGGGAAAGCAATATGAGAAGAAGTATGCCGAAGTAGAAGAAGCTTTGCCGCATGTCAAAGCCTATCGAGAAATTTACCAGAACAAAACCCCATTTGATCCAGAGAAAGTTATTGGCGTTTGCACAGACAAGGAAGAATATTTGCCTCTGCTCTCTCCCGATGGCGAGCTCATGTTCTACACCCGACAATATCCGAAGCAAGCCAAAGGAGATGTTGAGCCAAGAATGATCGAAGAGATGACTTGGTCCAAAAGGAAAAACATCAATGAAGATTTTGATGGAGGGGCAGCCCTCCCCTCCCCTTTCAACGTGGGCCAAAACTATGGCGGCATTACCATCTCCATTGACAACAAAGAAATGATTGTTGCCCGTAAAAATCCCAAACCCAAGAATCCAGGCAACTTTGATTTGTTCAGCACCCAATACATCAAAAAAACAGATAAGGATGGCATCAAATATTACGAATGGCAAGAGTTGGTAGATCTCGGCCCCAATGTCAATACAGACAATGGCTGGGAAGGACAACCCACCTTGAGCGGAGATGGCAACACCCTGGTGTTTGTTACCGTTCGTGAAGGATGCTTAAAAGATGGCAGTGGCAACCCCACCCATGACTTGTTTTATAGTACAAAACAATCCGACGGAACATGGGGCGTTGCACAACCGATGAAAGGCCCCATCAACACCAAAGGACAGGAGAAAGCACCCTATTTCCATGCGGATAGCAAAACCCTTTATTTCTCCAGTGACGAGCACTTGGGTGTAGGAGGAATGGACATTTTTTACACCAAAATCAACGATGACTTTTCTTGTGGCGATATCAAAAATATTGGTTCGCCCATCAATGATGAGAATGATCAGATTGGCGTCATCGTCAGCAGTGATGGTGAGCTCGGCTATTTTGGCGCAAAGAAATTCAGGGGAGAAAGAACATGGGACATCTATTCATTCACCATGCCACCACAAGCCAAACCAGAGAAAGTGATGTTGGTCAAAGGAGAAGTAAAGGACAAAGAAGGAGA
>JBDKGG010000093.1:0-2511 GCA_039798325.1 Bacteroidota bacterium | reverse complement strand
TGAATGCCCAATCCGCTCAACATGTTGGCAGCATCGCTCTCCGCGTTCCAACCATCCATCTCTGCAAACAAGACTTCCAATTCAGCTGCTTTCAAGCCATCCTCTTCGCTAAAATCTGGTTTGGCATAAATGGCATCTTTGGCTTGCATCACCTCCCACAGTTTGGAATTGCCCAAAAGAACAGTTTGCAAAACAGGAGTTTCGTCAAATTCAAAATGGTTCTGTTTCAATACGCTCATGCGCTCACCGGGCGTCATGGAAACATTGCCGGTGGTGGTTTCTATTTCTCCTGCTAAAATTTTTAAGAAGGTAGATTTACCAGCGCCGTTGGCACCGATGACACCATAACAATTACCAGAAGAGAATTTTAGATTGACTTCTTCAAAGAGGGTGCGCTTTCCATAGCGCAGAGAAATGTTGCTGACCGTTAACACAGAATATTGATTTTAGCGGGCGCAAAGATAGGCTTTAATCGCCTTTATTTTTCGTAAAGTTCCAATAGGCCAGGAGGAAGGCTGAGGAAGATGTGGTGGTCTTCTTCTTTTATTTCGGCAATAAAGGTGGGTTGCAGGGGGACGTAAATGGTTTGGCCGTCGCGGTCGATTTCCATCATGGGATTGACACCAGAATCATTGACTTCGGCCAAAACGCCAATGGGCTCTTTGTCCTCTGTGAATACCCGAAAGCCAATCCAGCCGCGAATGTTATCGCGCATTTGGTCGGTTTCACTCACCTCCTCGGGATGGATATAGATATCCGCTTTCACCCAAGGCAAGGCATCTGCTTCGGTATCGATTCCTTCCAATTTCATGCGCAAAGTGGTATTGGTTTTTCGGCCCAAATCCTCGATGATGAATGGAGTGATTCTTCCTTTTTGGTAAAGGAAAAGCGATTCCAAATCGACGTAATCAAAAGGGGAGGAAGAGTTGATCCAAATGGTGAACTCGCCTTTGTAGCCGTGCAATTTGGTGATTTTACCCAGCGGGTGTAGGTCTTTGATGTCCATGTTAGCAAAAATAAAAAAAGCCGACACGAAGGTCGGCTTTTATAAGTTGTCGAAGATTATTCACCTGCATTTTCTGCTGGAGCTTCAGTAGCTGGTGCTTCTTCAGCGGCGGGAGCTTCCTCTGCAGCTGGAGCCTCTTCAGCTACTTCTACTGCTGCGGCCTCAGCGGCTGCTGCAGCTTCAGAAATGGCTTTCAAACGAGCTTCATTTACTGCACGCTCGCGCTTCAATGTTTCGTTGTCTGCAGAAGCTTTGGCTTGTGCCAAACCATCACGCTTAGATTGAATTTTAGATTCTTTTCCGCTGTTCCAATCCGCCCAACGCTTGTCGGCCTCTTCTTGGGTCAAAGCACCTTTCAATACACCTTTTTGCAAGTGCAAGCGGTACAATACACCACGGTAGCTAAGGATAGCACGAGCCGTTTCGGTGGGTTGCGCACCATTTTGTAACCAAGACAAAGCTTTTGCATTGTCCAAGTCAATGGTAGCAGGGTTGGTGTTGGGGTTGTAGCTTCCGATACGCTCGATGAACTTACCATCACGTGGTGAACGAGCATCAGCTGCTACGATGTGGAAGAAAGGTTTTCCTTTCTTACCGTGTCTTTGAAGACGAATTTTTACTGACATAGTTTTTGTTTTTTGGGTACGAAACCCGATTAACAATTGATTTTAAGGTTGCGAAGATAACTAAGGAGTGCTTGATAAAAAAATATTTATTCAATATCCTTTCTGATAGCATTAACACAGATTGGTTGAATCAAGAGAACAATTCTCCCGACATTTCATCGTTCCTATGCTAATTTTGAATTATGCGATTGAAGTGGAAAGGTGTCATTTTGATGTTAATGTTTATTTGGGCATCGGGAAGAGTTGGTGCACAATATGAGCTCAATCCCATGTCAGGCATGACCTGGCACAACGCAGGGGTAGGGGTGAGTGCCGCAGATTTTAAATCTGGGCAATTCAATTACCTCCGCTCTTTCCGCAGTGAAACCGTTTTGTCTGTTGGCCGCCTTTCCATCAACCGTGAATTGGGCAACAATCCCAATGATACCATTTCCAATGTCAATACAACCATAGAATTGGCCTTGATGTTCGGTGAGTGTTGGCAAGGTAAGCGCAAGCCTTGGTGGATGGCTACAGCAGTGGGCATGGCCCTGAACAATCGCCGATATTGGGATTTTGTCCCGCAAAGCGAAACAGAAGTTGAATTAAAAAACAAATTCACCATGGGTATTCCAGGACACATCGAGTTAGGATGGATGTTCAGTAAACAATGGGGAGTTGCCCTTTCCGGCAATGCCAATTGGAACTTTCGAGAGGCATGGTGGGGTGGAGGGATTGGAGTCGTCTACCGCATGAAAAAGAAAGCATGAAGCACGATATTCAAACAGCTGATGATGTCGCCTTGTTGGTGGATGCCTTTTATGACAAGGTGTTTCAGGATGCGGTCATGCAGCCTTTTTTTGCGCAGGTGGATTATCCTACGCACCGACCCAAGATGAT
>JBDKGG010000092.1:0-16311 GCA_039798325.1 Bacteroidota bacterium | reverse complement strand
CTGTGGTTAAAGGCTTCAGCAATGGACTTGTAGGCATCTTTCAATTCCACATACTTTCCAATAAGACCAATATTCACCTCGTGTTTGGGTTCTTTGTATCGCTTCAAGAATTTATTCCATTGCGCTAGATTGGGCTTGGCCGTGGATTTGACTTTTAGTTTCTTTAAAACCACCTCATCCAATTTTTCCTTTTGCATCAGCAAGGGGACATCGTAGATGGTAGGTGCATCAATGCTTTCAATGACCGCATCTGTGGTGACATTGCAGAACTTGGCAATCTTGGATCGTATGGATGGATGGATGGGATGCTCTGTACGACAGACCAAAATATCGGGTTGAACCCCATTCTCCAACAAGGTTTTTACGCTGTGTTGTGTGGGTTTCGTTTTCAATTCCCCTGCCGCTGCTAAGTAGGGAACCAACGTTAAATGAATGACCAGACAATCTTCTTCCTTTTCCCACATCAATTGTCGGACAGTTTCAATGTAGGGCAAACTTTCAATATCACCTACTGTTCCCCCAATCTCGGTGATAACAAAATCAAATTGTTTTTTGTTGCCCAAAATTTGAATGCATCGTTTGATCTCATCCGTGATGTGTGGGATAATCTGAACCGTCTTGCCCAAATACTCACCACGGCGCTCTTTCTCGATGACACTCTGGTAAATTCTTCCAGTAGTAATGTTATTGGCCTGTGAAGTAGGAACATTGAGAAAACGTTCGTAGTGACCCAAGTCCAAATCGGTCTCGGCACCGTCATCGGTCACAAAACATTCTCCATGCTCGTAAGGATTCAACGTCCCTGGATCAATGTTGATGTAGGGATCCAATTTTTGAATGGTTACCTTGAAACCTCTGGCTTGCAACAGCTTAGCCAATGAAGCGGAAATGATTCCTTTGCCCAATGAAGAGGTAACTCCACCGGTGACGAAAATATATTTTGTATTGTTGGACATGCCCGTAAAAGAAAATAGGATTACGGGATTCAAAGATACGGCAGGTTCACCCTGCGATTCAATTAAATTTTACATGTTCTTGGTCAGGTGTTTCACCCATTTGAACTCAATCAGCCATTCTCGGGCCGCAATGCGCAGAATGGTGTAGACAGGAAGGGCAACCGCCATAGCAGGGATTCCCCCAACCGTAGCCGCAGCCATCAGCACAATGAACAGCTCCAAGGGATGAACCCGAATACTTCCTCCTAAGATGAGGGGTTGAATCAAAAAGGCATCCAATGCTTGCGCAATGGAATACACCATGATGATGCCCCAAAACAAATCGGTCAAATGCCCTCCGATGGTCAATCCAGAAGACAGACCAATCACCATGGCAAAGCCAAAAGAAATCAAAGGACCCAAATAAGGAATCACATTCAATACACCCGAGAATAATGCAATCAGCCAAGCGTTGGTCACCCCAGCGATGCTCAATCCGATGCCCACCATCGCGATCATCAAGAGAATTTGAATGATCAAACCGCCGAAATATCGCGACAATGTCTTTTTGGTATGAATGACAATATTTTTCATTTTGTCCACATGCTCATCTGGTGTGATGGATAGAAGTATTTTGTAAAAAAGGTCCTCGTCTTTTAAAAAGAAAAAGGACATGAATACCACGGAGATAAATCCGCCGATGAGGCTGAAAAGCCATCCCAGCAGGTTTTCGAAATATTGCGCGTAATAATTGAAACTCAATTTGGCCTGCACCTCTCGGAGCAATTCTGCAAAGGCTTCATGACCATAACCCATTTGTTCCAACCAAGTCATCTGGGACGGGAACTGCAGCCTTAAGTTGTTCTCTATCGCAACAGGATCCAAGGAGACGATCATTTCAATTTCTGAACGAATAAGTGGCATGAACAATAGAACAATTCCTGTGAGCACGGCAATCATCATGATTAAAGTGATGAGGGCTCCTACCCATCGTGGAAGTTTGAATTTACCGATTTTGACTTTCTCCCATTGGTCAACAATGGGATCACCGATAAAGCCGACCACAGCAGCCAATACCACAAAGAGCAATATTTTTCGGAACAAATAAATCAGCCCCAATGAGGCGGCAATCAAAATGATCCAAAGCCAAAAGTTTTTTTCTTTGTTCATGGTTGTGAAGGGAATTGAAGTTGCAAGGTAGCGGCGTTGCCTCTTTCCAATGCGTTTTTTGATTCGTTGAAGGCCAATGTGGCGACCGTACATGGTTCAAAGGCGACCCAATTGTCGGTCAAGTAATGGTACACCTCACTGATTCCGGGGTTGTGCGCAAAGACAACAACGTGTTCGCGGTCATGATGCGTTTCTAGCGCTTCCAAAAAGGTTTCAAAATCTGCGTTGTACAAAGTTTTGACCATTTCGGATTTCAGATGCGGTTGTTTTTTAAGCCAATGTTCCGCTGTTTCTTGGGTTCTGCGTGATGGACTGATGAGCAAAACAGCATTGTCGGGGAATGGAAAAAGAACACTCTGCTGCTTGGCTTCAGCGTGACCGCGTTCAGAGAGCGCTCTATCTAGATCAGAGACCTGAATTCCGGATCCCGCGTGAGCGTGGCGAATGAGGGTAAGGGTTTTCACTGAAACGAAATTACGAGGTTTGAGCAAAAATTACCATTAAATAGTACATTCGCTGTATGGAAAATGTGGTACAATATCTAACGGAGTGCGATCCTGTGTGGGCCGCCTTCTTGGCCACTACCTTCACCTGGTTGGTCACCGCTGCTGGAGCGGGTTTGGTTTTTTTATTCAAACAGTTGCACCGCAAGTGGCTCGATGGCATGTTGGGCTTTACGGGTGGGGTGATGATTGCGGCGAGTTTTTGGTCGCTCCTCAGTCCGGCCATTGAGATGAGTCCCGGGGAAGGTTTTGTGAAGGCCATGCCTGCGGCTGTGGGATTTGCGATTGGTGCCATGTTTCTTTTTGCCTTGGACAAATGCTTGCCCCATTTGCACATCAATTTCCCCGAAGAAAAAAAGGAAGGAGTAAAGACCAATCTGCAAGGCACCATCCTATTGGTATTGGCCATCACCTTGCACAACATTCCTGAAGGTTTGGCGGTGGGGGTTCTTTTTGGCGGTGCTGCGGCGGGTGTCCCAGAAGCCACGATAGGAGGTGCTGTGGCCTTGGCCTTGGGAATTGGATTGCAGAATTTTCCAGAGGGAATTGCTGTTTCATTTCCCCTGCGACGCTTGGGTTTATCGAGAAGAAAAAGTTTTTTCTACGGACAGCTTTCAGCCGTTGTAGAACCTTTGGCCGGAGTGGTGGGCGCCATGGCGGTGATGCAAATGTTGCCCATCTTACCGTATGCGTTGGCCTTTGCCGCCGGAGCGATGATCTATGTCGTCATTGAGGAAGTCATCCCAGAAACCCAACAAGACAAGTACACGGATACAGCAGCCCTCGGATTTATTGCCGGATTCTTAATGATGATGTTGTTGGATGTGGGGTTGGGGTGATGAGGAGATGAAGGGATGATCGGTAGGGGCGAATTGATATTCGCCCAAAATGAACAGGAAGGGATAAGGAGATGATCGGTAGGGGCGAATTGATATTCGCCCAAAATGAACAGGAAGGGATGAGGAGACAAGGAAATATTCATTCCCATTCTGTTTTTCATTCTCGCTCTAATTTGTGCCAGCTCTAGAGGCGTCATTTCCCCTCCTGCCCGCAGGGATAGGAGGGGTGGCACGAAGTGACGGGGTGGTTTTATGCCATTGAACTGAAAACCCATTTCAGGATTTTGCGTTTTGAAATGATTGTCTTTCTAAGCTACTTTTTGCTTGATCAAAAAGTAGCCAAAAAATCAAGTCGCACCGAAGCCGTTTCGGGAAAAATTTCTCTTGGACAGCATTGCGAAAAGGCCTCGCTTTGCTCGGAAATGTAAACACTTTTCGCATGCTGTCATCCAATCGAAATTTTTCTGATCCTCACTTCCGCGGTGCGACGGATGCACCATCATTCAGGGTAATCTTTTCATGACATCCCCAATTAGCCCATCCATCCGTGAAAAAGCAAACCATCGTTTTCCCAAATCCTTGAGTGATGCGCCAAGATGATAGAGAGACTGGTTATCTAGAATCAAAAATCGATCATGCACATTTTTCATTATTCGGATTTCAATGGATGGATATTGACTATTGTGCTTATCCAAATCCAATTTCAATTGTGGGTTGATTTTTTCAGTGTAAATGATGCAATTCACGTTCACTTTTCTTTTGGATAATTGTAGCAAGGTGTTTTCGTCAATGTAGTTGTCAATTAATACAATGGACTTTTTAGCTAAAGTTATGAGGTTGCTACTGAATACATATGCGTCGAAGATTTGGTCATTGAAGAATATGCCGATTCTCTCTTTTTCAGGGGTTTCGCTTCTATCAAGGATTTGATCGATTTTCAATTCGTGGACATTTATTTTCTTTTCCAGTTGGTCTATTCTTTCGGTGATTCGGAGGATATTTTGATGGTTTTTTCGTATTTCAGTAAAAGCCTGAATAATCTCAATACTAACCCTTACGGCTATTTCTGATTTTAAAACTGCTGAAAGCATGGCTATTCCCATCTCAGTAAATGCATGGGGGACGTATTTGATGTTTTGTCCTCTTTTGGGATAATTTTCGGATTTCAAGGTCACAATTTGTGACCTTGAAAAAATTGTTTCTTCCGTTGTCAGTTTGAACATGAATTCATTGGGAAAGCGATTGATGTTTCTCTTTACGGCTTGATTGAGCACTTTGGTTGAGACTCCATACAGAATAGAAATGTCCTTGTCCAAAATGACTTCTTTTCCCCTTATTAAGAAAATTCGATTGGTTATTTCTTCTTTATTCATTTGGCAAAGCTCTGTTGCTTACCTGAAATAGGCAACCTATAAATTATTCGCATAAAAAGTGGATGAAGGGATGAGGTGATGAGGAGATGAAGGAATGAGGTGATGAAGTGAAAATTCATTTTCAATCCCATTCTCATTTTCATTCTGAAAATTTTGCAGTCTCCGTTGTAGGGGCGTATTGCAATACGCCCTTACACTACATGACAAATTTTCCACACAAATTCAACGTTTTTAAACATTAAACAAATACCTAGCAGGAGAGGAAATTCCCGAAACGGCTTCGGTGCGTTTTGATTTTTTGGCTACTTTTTGATCAAGAAAAAAGTAGTATAGAAAGATAACAATTTCAAAACGAAAAAACAAGAATGGAGATTTCTCCTTTTTTCCCGAAGGGATAGCGGTTGTGGCACTTGGTCTCAATTGCTATCGAAGTGTATACTTCATTCTACGAACGTGTATATTTGTTTCAGTACAAATTAGAAGATTAAAAATTGTTTTTTGATTCAAAATATCTATTTTTGAAAATATTATAATTTAAATAATCAATGAGCTTAGTTAATGCGCTGATCAATCAAATTGGAAGAGAGATTGGAAGAGATGTTTATTATACTGCAAAGCGTTCTCTGTTAAATGATTTTGGCTCAAAGCGAAGTAAAGCATCTTTGAATTTGCCTGTTAATCAACAATTGCTTTTGAAGATTGAAGAGGTCAAAAAGTCAAAGAGTAAAATAGAGGTTGAACAATTGCGCAATTTTGTTCATGAAATTAGTGATCATGTAGACTCTAGTACCGGTGATTGGGATGATGTTTTTGTTGCGACAGATCAGCTAATTGATGCTAGAAAAGTAAATTCATCTCCTTCAGAGCTAATCATTTTCAATGAAATTGATCAACTCAATTTAACAAACTACAGATTGAAGTTGGAGAGCCATCAGCAGTGGGTTAGAGAACAAATTGAAATTTTAAATAAGGAGGAAGTGGTCAATTGGAAAGTGCCAAATAAAATGCTTCTTTTCTTTTTTTCAATTTTCGGTTCTGGCTCTGGTTTTCTTTTAAGAGGTATTGCTAACACGGTTTCAGAGTTTCTTATTCCATGGTTCTGTGGAGTTATGGTTTATGCGGGGATGATGTCTAACGCGCGCGGTGATAAATCATTGAATTTATTGGCTTTGTTCGGAGTATTGATTTATTGCTTAACAATTCTAGGAAATTTCTTCAAGCGCAGTGATCTGATAAAGAAGAGACATGGGATTCTGAATAGTATTGATCAATTAAAAGTGTATTACCAAGAAATAATGCAAATTACCCTTTAAAATGAAGTATCTAATATTTGGACTTTTGTATGTCTTAGCAAGTCTATTTTTACCCATTGAATCTTGGGCTCGTAAAACCAGATCAGACAAGGGAGGTCATCACCATCACAGCGCAGAGTATTATGCAAAAAAGGCACTTACTCAAGACGATACCAGCGAAACGCCTTCAGATTCATTGGCAGGTTCAAACGCAGTTGCCAATGGCTCAAATGCGCAGGTTGGCGATTCTGAGTTAATTGCTAATGAAGCATTAATATTTTCGATTTTTACCATTTTATCGGTATCAACTTTTATTATTGGTAGAGTTGTATCGAAGAGAAGAAATTTACTTCAGATCAAACAAAATGAAGAAGAAAATTTCCAGTGGTTTAGCAAGGTGGAGCAATTGAAACAGAATGCAAGAATTTCAAAAGATCAAAATATTGATGAGTTTAAAGTAAAAGTAAGAAATCAAATAGAATCCTTGTTTCAAGAAGAGTCTATAACGGAATCTGAGCGCAATCAGGTTATTCAGCATTTGGATGGTGTGAATTTGAGTTTAATGAAAGAAACTTACTTGAAAGTTGTGACCAACGCCAACAATCGAATCAAATGGCTTGAGCTATATGATAGCCTAGATGTTGAGAGAATGATTTCCGGCCAGTATTGGCATGGAATGAGTGAGGACCAGTTGTTAGCCATGCGAGGTGAGCCCACTAAAATTGAGTCTGAGATGTTGAAGACCAAAGTCAATAAGTTTTACATATATGGAACCAAAAGCGCAGGAGATGTTTTCGTATTTAATGAAGGCAAGTTGGAACGATTTAAGGATCGATAATTTTTGTGGTTGATTCAACTGAATGGTAAAAGCTTAGCTTTCTTTCTTTTTTTACTTTATTTGATAGCCAGCTCCAGAGGAGCGGCAGCCCAATGGTTGGAGGGGAAATTCTCGCTCTCGTTCTCGTTCTCGCTCTTCTTTCCCCGTCCTCTTTCTCTTTCCCGCTCTGTTTCCCTATCTTTGTTCCTCAAAATTTTTACCATGCATCGTTCTCATACTTGCGGTGAACTCCGCGCACAACATATCGGTCAAACCGTTACCCTCAGCGGTTGGGTGCAACGCAGCCGCGATTTAGGCGGTATGACTTTCGTCGATCTTCGCGATAGATACGGCATTACCCAACTTGCGTTCAACATGGAAACCCATGAAGCCCTCTGCCTAGAAGCCAGAAAATGGGGCCGCGAATTTGTCATAAAAGCCACCGGAACCGTCATCGAACGTCATTCCAAAAATGCACAAATGCCTACCGGCGATATCGAGATTCAAGTAACATCTTTTGAACTTCTCAACGCCTCCAAAACCCCTCCCTTCACCATCGAAGACGAGAGCGACGGCGGTGATGACTTGCGCATGCAATGGCGTTTCCTCGACTTGCGCAGAAATCCACTCAAGAACAACTTGATGCTCCGCCACCGCATGGGCATCGTGGCCAGAAATTTCCTGGACCAACAAGGTTTCTTGGAAATCGAAACGCCTTACTTGATCAAATCAACGCCGGAAGGTGCGCGCGATTTTGTCGTGCCCAGCAGAATGAATCCCGGTCAGTTTTATGCTTTGCCGCAATCTCCACAAACCTTCAAGCAGTTGTTGATGGTGAGCGGTTATGATCGATATTATCAAATCGTTCGTTGCTTCCGCGATGAAGATTTGCGCGCCGACCGTCAACCGGAATTTACACAGATCGACTGCGAGATGGCCTTTGTCGAACAACAGGACATCTTGAACATGTTCGAAGGTTTGGTCAAAACCTTGTTCCGCGATGTGAAAGGAGTAGAGTTGGAGAATGTTCCCCACATGACCTACGCCGATGCCATGCAATACTATGGTTCGGACAAACCAGACGTGCGTTTTGACATGAAGTTCAACGACCTTTCTCCATTGATGCAGAACAAAGGCTTTCAAGTCTTTGATGCTGCGCAATGTGTATTGGGCATCGTGGCCAAAGGGGCTGGAAATTACACCAGAAAACAATTGGATGAATTGACCGACTGGGTCAAGCGTCCTCAAATTGGCGCCAAAGGTTTGGTCTATTGTCTTTGCCAACCCGAAGGAGCTTTCAAGTCTTCCGTAGATAAGTTTTACAACCAAGAACAATGGAAAGAAATCGCTGCGCAAATGGGCGCGGAAGAAGGCGATTTAATTTTGATTCTTTCAGGGGATTTGCATGCGACGAGAAAACAATTGGGCGAGTTGCGCTTGCACATGGGTAACCTTTTGGGATTGAGAAATCCTGAAGTGTTCAAACCCCTGTGGGTAGTGGACTTCCCATTGGTGGAATGGAATGAAGAAGCGCAACGTTGGTTTGCGATGCACCACCCATTCACCTCACCCAAGCCAGAGCATATTGACTTATTGGACAACGATCCTGGAGCGGTGAATGCCAACGCCTATGACTTTGTCATCAACGGTGTTGAAGTGGGTGGAGGATCCATTCGTATCCACGACAGAAACGTGCAAGCCAGAATGTTTGACCTCTTGGGCTTCACGCCTGAAGAGGCCCAAGCGCAATTTGGATTCTTATTGAACGCCTTTGAATACGGTGCCCCACCGCACGGTGGAATTGCCTTCGGTTTTGACCGCTTGTGTTCTTTGTTTGGTGGCTCAGACAGCATCCGTGATTTCATTGCCTTCCCCAAAAACAACAGCGGAAGAGATGTGATGATTGATGCGCCATCGGTCATTGATCAAAAGCAATTGGACGAGTTGTCCATTGACGTAAAGGCATAATGGATAAAGTCCTGTCACCGGTTTATTTTGTTTACAAACTCTGGATTGGTGCAGTCTTCTGGAGCACGTTATTGGTGCTCTTTCCATTCTTTTGGATATTGTTGCTCAACCGAAAAACCTATCATCGGGCCTTTCGATTGAAACGATTTTGGTCGTGGTTGATTCGTACTTTAATTTTTTGTCCAGTTGTCATTAAAGGCAAAAGTAAACTGCCTAAAAAGTCCTTTGTAGCGGTGAGCAATCACATCAGTTATTTGGATACGGTGTTCATGTACGCCTTGTTGGATCGCTATTTTTTGTTCATTGGAAAAGCTGAGTTGCTCAAATGGCCCTTGTTTTCATTGTTCTTTAAAAAGCAGGATATTCCTGTGCACAGGGGCAATCCAAGAGAGGCTTACATGTCCCTCAAATTGGCCGGTGAGGCATTGGACCGTGGCGAGAACATGGCCATCTATCCCGAGGGAACCATTCCCGATGAGGCACCAAAGATGCGCCCTTTTAAGACTGGCGCTTTTAAACTGGCCATTCAAAAACAAGTACCCATTGTGCCCATCGTTTGGCACAACAACCACCGGGTGATGTTGGACCCTTCCCAACTGTTTTCCTTTTCACTTCCGCAGGTTATCAAAGTCACTGTGCTGGATCCAATACCCACCCATGGAAAAAATGAAGCGGATGTTGTAAGTTTGCGCGACCAAGTTTTTGATACCATTCAACAGCATTTAAAAAATGAAAATCGATAAAGAAACCGTAGATCGCTTGGCGGAATTGGCCAAGTTGGAGTTCAGTGATGCGGGCAAAGAGGCCATGGTTAAGGATTTGACCAATATGTTGGACTTTGTGGATCAGCTCAATGCCATCGATGTCGAAGGAGTGGAGCCGTTGATCTTTGTGAATGAACGCAACAATAATGTGCTGCGCGAAGATCACATTGAGCGCCCCATCACCCAAGCAGAGGCGTTGAAGAATGCGCCGCAGAAGGACATGTATTATTTCCGCGTCCCCAAAGTAATCGGTCAAAGTGAGTAAAGTGACTTCGGTTGCTGTTGTTGAAGTGAAAGTGTTTGATATTTGTAAAAAATAAAGTAAAATGTATCCTCCAGAGTTAGTAGCACCGATGCGTGCGGAATTAGATCAATTGGGATTTGAGCAAACCATGACCGTAGAAGCCGTTGACCAAGCGGTGAACACTACAGGTACGGTATTGATGGTGTTGAATTCAGTATGCGGTTGTGCGGCAGGAAGCATGCGACCAGGAGTTAGAAAGTCCTTGGAAGGTGCAGCCAAGAAGCCAGCCAAATTGGTTTCTTCCTTTGCGGGTGTGGATAGAGACGCCGTTGTGAGAGCCAGACAGTACATGTTGCCTTACCCTCCTTCTTCACCAAGCATTGCCTTGTTCAAAGACGGAAAGTTGATGCACATGGTAGAGCGTCATCACATTGAGGGCAGAACAGCCGATATGATTGCGGAACACCTCAAAATGGTGTATGAAGAGTTTTGTTAAATAAGACAACACTGAAATGAGTAAAATCGACTTCGGTCGATTTTTTTGTGGATAAAGTGTTAATAAGCACTATCTTTGCCAAGAATTAATTGTACGGCTACGATTTCTTTTTTTTGTTTTCCGAGTAAATGATACGGATAGAATCAGGAAGAAGTTGTTATAACTCGGACAGCAAAAAAATTTATTATGAAATCATTTGAAGAGCTAGGACTAGATACGTCTATCCTAAAGGCATTGAAAGATGCGGGATATGAAAATCCCACCCCTGTACAAGAAGGAACCATTGAGTGGGCTATTGAGGGCCACGATGTTTTGGGCTGTGCCCAGACAGGTACCGGAAAAACAGCAGCATTTACCTTACCCATTTTGCATTGCTTGGCCAATCGCCAAGACAAGGGCATCAAGGCATTGGTATTGGCACCAACCCGCGAGTTGGCCATGCAAATTGGATCGTCACTGCGCGATTATTCGAAGTACATGCGTGTTAGACACACCGTAATTTATGGTGGTGTTTCAGCCTATGAGCAAATTAAAAATTTGCGCCGTGGCGTAGATGTTTTGATTGCTACACCAGGTCGTTTGTTGGACTTGCACAACCAAGGGCATGTCAATTTGAGCAAAGTAGAGTTTTTGGTTTTGGATGAGGCGGATCGCATGTTGGACATGGGATTCATTCATGACATCAAAACCATCGAGTCATTGTGCGCCGAGCAAAAGCAAACTTTGTTTTTCTCTGCCACCATGCCACCAGATGTGCGCAAATTGGCGATGGGAATTTTAAAAGATCCCAAGCAGTTGGACATCGCACCAGCAGAGCAGCGTGTAGACAGCATTGAGCAAGAGATGGTGATTTTGCGCAGAGACCGCAAGCGCGCCATGTTAACCCAGTGGTTGGATGAAAATACAGAAGGACAAGTGTTGATCTTCACCAAAACCAAGCGCGGTGCGGATCGTGTCGAAGAAGATTTGCAAGAGCAAGGATACCGCGCAGTGGCCATCCATGGCGACAAGAGCCAAGGAGCAAGAACGCGTGCATTGGGCGATTTCAAGAGAAACAAGTCTAGAATTTTGGTGGCAACAGATGTGGCATCAAGAGGTATTGATGTCGATCAATTGCCCTTTGTGATCAACTTTGATATGCCTGAGAATGCAGAAACTTATGTACACAGAATTGGTCGTACAGGCCGCGCTGGAGCAAAAGGGAAAGCAATATCATTTTGTTGTGAGGATGATCGTGATATATTGCACGAAATTGAGAAGCATTTAAATTTAGAAATAGCAAAGAATACTGAGCATCCTTTCGTACTTTCGGAGAGAGATTTGGCGGACGTGTTAGAGAAGCCCAATCGTGGAGGCGGAAGAAGCGGTGGACCAAGCAGAGGTTACAAAGGAAACAGCGGACGTCGCGGATTTGGCGGCGGTGGTGGAAGAAGAAATGATTCTCGTGGTGGTGGGAGTCGTGGAAATGACAACCGCGGAGAATACAGAGGAGAAGCCCGTTCAGAAAATAGAAGTGAAGGAAGAACAGAGAACAGAAGTGAAGGAAGATCAGAAAACAGCGGAAATCGCGGAGGTTCTGGTTATGGATCTAGCAGAGGAGGTGGATACGGTGGAGGAAAGTCTAAATCAAGTTCATCAAGCAGCTCTGGTGTGAAGAAAAAGTTTTTTAGTGGAGCGAAAAAATAATTGATTAAACCATTTCAATGAGCAAATTTGCATATAACCAAGAGAGCCATCCTTTTTTTGATCGATTGCAACAAAAGGTATACGCTTATTTTGAGGACAATAAGTTGGAGATGACTGGTGGACCAAAAATTTGGTTGAAAGCGGTCATCTACATCGCTTTGGCCATTCTCAATTATTGGTTGATGTTATGGGTTGTTCCCATTGGTGGATGGAGTGTTTTATTGTGCATTACCATGGGCGGTATGTTGGCAGCCATTGGTTTTAATGTGATGCATGATGGCGCCCACGGCGCTTTCTCCAAACATGAGTGGATCAACAACATCATGGGCTTCAGTCTAAACTTCATGGGTGGTGATGTCAATCTTTGGAAGATCAAACACAATTTGATTCACCACAGTTTCACCAACGTAGAAGGATTGGATGATGACATCGATGTTGAGCCTTATGTAAGAACCAATCCCCATCAGGAATACAAGAAGATGCACCGTTTTCAGCATTTGTACGTGACCTTCTTCTATGCGTTGACCTATTTGAATTGGATTTTCTTTGCAGATTTTGAAAAGTATTTTACCAATAAAGTAGGGGATGTGAAGTTCAGAAAATTGAGCACCAAAGCCCATATTTCCTTTTGGTTCGGTAAGGTAGGATTCATTTTCTTGGCCATCGTTTTGCCCATCATCGTAGTAGGATTTTGGAAAGCAGTTGTTGGATTTTTAATCGCCAGCTTTGCCTGTGGAATTTTGTTGGCTTTGGTATTTCAAGTGGCGCACGTAGTAGAGGAAACCAGTTTTTTATCGGTTGAAGAAATGAAGACGGACAAAGAATGGGCGGTGACGCAGTTGAATGGAACGGCCAATTTCTCTACCAAAAATCCTGTCATGCTTTTCTTAACAGGTGGATTAAATCACCAGATTGAGCATCACTTGTTTCCAAGAATATCGCATATTCATTATCCGCAGATCAGCAAGATTGTAAAAGAGACCTGTGCTGAGTTTGGTATACAATACCACGAGTACAAAACCTTCCTTTCAGCTGTGGCCTCTCATTATGGTCATTTGCGCAAGATGGGAATTGCATAGTATTTTAAGACAAAATAAAAAGCCGGCTTAGAGCCGGCTTTTTTCATGCGTTGATTTGAATTACAAAGTTCCTCTGCGCTCTTGTTCGCGCTCTATGGATTCAAACAAAGCTTTGAAATTACCCTTGCCAAAACTTTGAGCACCCTTTCTTTGAATGATTTCGAAGAACATCGTAGGTCTATCCAAAACAGGTTTGGTAAACAACTGCAACAAGTACCCTTCATCGTCACGGTCAATCAAAATACCCAACTCCTTCAAAGGAGCCAAGTCCTCATCGATTTGACCAACACGATCCAAAACGTCATCGTAATATGCAGGAGGAACATAAAGGAATTCAACACCACCAGCCTTTAGTCTTTTCACGGTTTCAATGATGTTGTCCGTGGCTACCGCAATGTGCTGCACGCCCGCACCATTGTAAAAATCTATGTACTCTTCAATTTGACTCTTCTTGCGACCCTCAGCAGGCTCGTTGATGGGGAATTTGATTCTGCCATTTCCGTTGGCCATAACCTTACTCATCAATGCGGTGTACTCTGTACTGATGTCCTTGTCGTCGAAACTGACCAATTGGGTAAAGCCCATCACTTTGGCATAAAAGTCAACCCAAGTATTCATCTCGTTCCAGCCCACATTGCCCACCATGTGGTCAATGTAAAGCAATCCGGCATCTGTGGTTTCGAAGTCGGTTTTCCATGCTTGGTAACCAGGAAGGAAAACGCCGTTGTAATTTTTTCTTTCAATGAAATAGTGCAAGGTCTCTCCGTAGGTATGAATGGCAGAAATCACCACCTCACCGTCTTTGTCCTTAAGAACAACGGGTTCCATGTTGCTCACTGCGCCTCGTTGGGTAGTCTGTTCCCAGCTGTAGGTAGCATCATCCACCCAAATGGCCACCACTTTTACACCATCACCATGGGCGTTGATGTGGGCATTGATGGGGCCATCCTGTTGCAAAGGAGAGGTCAATACCAAGCGAATTTTCCCTTGTTCCAACACATAGGAAACGCGGTCTTTGGAGCCCGTTTCCAAACCGGCATAAGCGACAGGTTTAAATCCCCAAGCGCTCATGTAGTAATAGGCAGCTTGTTTGGCATTGCCTACGTACAATTCTACGTAATCTGTTCCCAAAAGGGGCAAAAAGTCTTGCGCGTTTTTAAAGACTTTTTCAAGTTTTAAAGATGTATTGTCTGTTATCATAATTTATTTTTCTAACCAAGATTGTACATAGTTTTCCAAACTCCAGTTGACGGCTTCTTGCGTCAATTTGAGCGGTTTAAAAGTATCGATCATCACCGCCAACTCTAACGTTTCCTTTTGTCCAATGCTTCGCTCATAGGCCCCTGGATGTGGTCCATGAGGAATACCGCCAGGATGTAAACTAAGGAATCCATGCTCCACATGATTTCTACTCATGAAATCACCATCCACGTAGTAAAGTACCTCATCAGAATCAATGTTGCTGTGATTGTATGGAGCAGGAATGGATTGGGGATGATAATCGTAAAGACGGGGGCAGAATGAACAAATAACGAAATTGTGCCCCTCAAATGTTTGATGAATCGGTGGTGGCAAATGCACCCGACCCGTTATGGGTTCAAAGTCGTGAATGGAAAAAGCAAATGGATAATTGTATCCATCCCAACCCGCCACATCAAAAGGATGGCTGGCATAGACCAAGGTGTGCAAGACGCCTTGTTTTTTAATCTTCATGGTAAATGAACCCTTTTCATCATGGGTCTCCAAATCTTGGGGTCTTCTAATATCCCTTTCACAGAAAGGAGAATGTTCCAACAATTGACCAAATTCATTGCGATAGCGATGGGGCGTAACAATGGGACTGAAACTATCCACAATCAACAATCGGTTTTCTGGTGAATCGAATTCAATCTGATAAATCATTCCTCTGGGGATAATCAAGTAGTCACCATAGGAGAAGGTCAAATTGCCCAATAGGGTGCGCAACTTTCCCGTTCCCTTGTGAACAAAAATCACCTCGTCGGCATCTGCATTCTTGTAAAAGTAGTCGTTCATGCTTTGCTGCGGAGCCGCAACGCTGATGTGAAGATCGTTGTTGAATAAGACAACCTTTCGGCTTTCTAAAAAATCAGCGGTTGGTGTTGCCTCAAAACCCTTGATCATATAAGGACTGATGTTTTTGTCTATGGCCGCAACGGGCTGAACATCTTTGGCATCGCCGATGGTCTGGATCATGGTGGGGCGATGGAGGTGGTAAAGCAATGAAGCGGTACCACTGAATCCTTCTGTTCCAAAAAGTTGCTCATAATGTATTCCCCCGTTGTTCTTGGGAAATACAGTATGTCTTTTGTGTGGGATATTTCCCAGTTGATGGTAGATTGGCATGAAAAATTATTTTTTCAAATGTAAAGTTTCGAATTTGTGGTCGAGCTGATGATTGTCAATCTTTTGGACCGTTTTCTTTGATTTCGATTCGGGGAGGTTCTACCAAATCATCTACGATGAATGCAGATGGAATTTCTCGTCTAACTTCTTTGAGGGCTTCTTTTGCCTCAGCTTTGGACAAGAAATTCCCCAATCGCAAGACATGATCTGGAATGTTTTGAGACAAATAAATTAAAGCCCCAGGGTGGTTGAAAATATAATCCTGACGAAACTTCTTTGCTTCATCCAAGCTGCCCAAAAAGATTTGAATGCGATATCCAGGTTGCTCTGTGAGTTTTCTAGATTTCACTTCCAAATCTTGGACGGGAGTGGGAATTTTCCATGTGACATTGCCCGTAGTTGTCTCGGAAGACAAATTGGGTTGAGCCCATGACCATAAAGGGCCCAATAGGGTCATCAAGAAACCGAAAAACAGACATTTCAAAGACATGTTTCAAAGGTAGTTTTTTTTCACCCTTTTAAGTTCATATCCTCGAAAAAAACACACAAAGCACACAAAATCAAGCATCTGTGAAATCTTGTGAAATCTTTTTTATTTAGAATCATTTTAAATTAGAAAAATGCGTCTCATGACAGTTCTATGATATACGTCTGTGGTTATTTTTGCGCTTGATTCCAAATTGGAAAAATTGTAAAATCCTAGAAATGACAGGCTTTTCGAAAAGATTTTTTAGACTACTCATCGCCGCGGTGCTGATGGTAGGAATGAGTGCTCAGCATG
>JBDKGG010000091.1:0-4272 GCA_039798325.1 Bacteroidota bacterium | reverse complement strand
AGTGTTCATAGAAATACCGATCATCCAGGTGGAAATGATGGCATACAGCAAGGGTAAATTTCTAGTCATCCTAAAATGTTTTGCCCGAATTTACGAAGAAATGCCCGGAAGGTTACAATTTTTGGGGTTATCGATTTCTGAATAAATCTTTTATGCTTTCATTTGCATCGTGATGAATGAGAAAAAATGGGCCATAATTGTGGCGGCTGGTCGAGGCAGCCGTTTTGGAGGAGAGATTCCAAAGCAATTTGTATTGCTGAATGAAAGGCCCGTCATTGCCTACAGTATGGAGGTTTTTTTTCAGTTGCAATACCAACTGGTTGTGGTGCTTCATCCAGATGATGTTTCCTATTTTCAACATCTTGCTCAAGCTTACCAGCTGCCTACTTACCATGCAGCAATTGGCGGTGAACAGCGATTTCATTCCGTTCAAAATGCCTTAGCGTTGATCCCCGCCGATGACACGACCATTGTCGCTGTGCATGACGCTGCCCGCCCCAATATTGATTTGGAATTTCTTCAGCAATTGGAAAATGAGGTAGTAGGAAAGGGCAATGCCATTCCTGCTTTGGCGGTCCATGATAGTCTCAGGATGAAGAGTGGAGCGCAATGGGTCGCTGTGCAACGGGACAATTTTAGAATCATTCAAACCCCGCAGTATTTTATGTCTTCCATTTTGAAAAAGGCCTATCAACAATCCTATACATCGTTGTTTACAGACGATGCATCGGTATTGGAATCCTTGGGTGTTTCCATTCATTTAGTCAACGGGAAATGGGGAAATATCAAAATCACACAGGGTCCAGATTTGAATTGGATGTCCCATCTCATCTCTGGCCAAGAAAAAAATGAACAATAAATTTTTGCTACATGTCGCAGCCTTCTGCTTTTGCGCGATTTTAGCAACGCAACAAACATTCAGTCAAAAAATAGAAAAGATGCAAGCACCAAAGCCAGCAAAGAAAGAACTTGTATTAGAGTACAAAGTGGGTAGTCAAGTGAAAGATGTCCGTACGGATTCATACTATTGGATGCGTTTGACGGATGAGCAAAAAGAGGCGGCCCAACCGGATGCGCAAACCCAAGAGGTGTTGGAATATCTTCATGGGGAAAATGCCTACACCAAGTCAGTCATGGCGCCAACAGAGCCTTTGCAAGAGAAGTTGTTTGCAGAGATGAAAGGGAGAATCAAGGAGACTGATCAAAGTGTGCCCACCAAGGACAATGGTTATTGGTATTATACCCGATTTGAGCAAGGAAAAGATTATGCTTTTTATTGCAGAAAGCTGGGAAGTATGGAGACAGGAAGTGAGGAAGTTTTGATTGATGGACCGGCCCTGGCGGAAGGAAAATCCTATTGGGCTTTGGGTGGCATGACCATCAGCGAAGACAACCGATGGATGGCCTATGGTGTGGATGAAATCAGCAGAAGGGTTTATCAAATTTATTTCAAAGATTTGTCTTCAGGAGTTGTCATTGAAGACAAATTGGAAGGGACTACGGGAAGAGCCACTTGGGCGGCTGACAACAAAACTGTTTTTTACTCCAAAAGAGATCCGCAAACGTTGAGAGAGTTTCAGATTTGGAGGCATGTTGTGGGCACTCCCCAGAGCTCAGATGTTTTGGTTTTCGAAGAAACCGACGAGACGTATTCCTGTTTTGTCTTTAAAACCAAAAGCGAACGCTACATCATTATCGGGAGTAGCCAAACTTTGTCCACGGAATACAGGGTATTGGAATCCAACAATCCCGAAGGTTCTTTCCGTTTGATTCAGCCTAGAGAAAAGGATTTGGAGTATGCCGTGGATCATTTTGAGGATTCGTTTTACATCACCACCAACTGGGAGGCAAAGAATTTTAGATTGATGAAATGCCCATTGGACAAGACCACCAAGCAATACTGGACCGAAGTCATTCCCCATCGTTCCGATGTTTTGTTGGAAGGAGTGGAAATGTTCAAGAAATACATGGTCATTGATGAGCGCCAAAATGGGTTGACCCAATTGCGCATTAAGCGTTGGGATGGCAGCATTGAATATTATTTACCTTTTGAAGATGCGGCCTATGCTGCTGGTGTAGGAGCCAATCCTGATTTTAACACCGAGATTTTGCGGTATGGATACTCTTCGATGATTACTCCAGCAAGCACGTTTGATTTCAACATGCGCACCCAAGAGAAGGTTTTGCTCAAGCAACAAGAAGTTGTCGGTGGATACAACTCTGACGAATACAGTTGTGAGCGATTGATGGTTCCTGTCACCGATGGTACTTTGGTTCCCGTATCGCTGGTGTACAAGAAGGGTCTGGTGAAGGATGGTCAAGCTCCATTGCTTTTGTATGCCTATGGAAGTTATGGTTACAGTTTGGACGCAGGCTTTAGCTCAGGTCGCTTATCTCTTTTGGATCGCGGATTTGTTTATGCCATCGCCCACATTCGTGGTGGTCAAGAGATGGGGCGTGAGTGGTATGAGATGGGTAAATTGTTGAATAAGAAAAACACGTTCACCGATTTTATAGATTGTGGAAAGCACTTGGTGAAGGAAAAATATTCTTGTCCGGAAAAACTTTTTGCCATGGGTGGAAGTGCAGGAGGATTATTGATGGGAGCCGTTACCAACATGGCGCCTGAGTTGTTCAAGGGAATCATTTCAGCTGTTCCTTTTGTCGATGTGGTAACCACCATGTTGGATGAGAGCATCCCCCTTACCACATTTGAGTATGATGAGTGGGGCAATCCCAATGATCCAACCTACTATGACTACATGAAATCGTATTCACCGATTGACAACATTGAACACAAGAATTACCCCAATATTTTGGTGACCACCGGATACTGGGACAGTCAAGTTCAGTTTTGGGAGCCGGCAAAGTATGTGGCCAAATTGAGAGAGTACAAGACGGATGACAACCAGTTATTGTTCCACATCAATATGGATGCAGGGCATGGAGGAAAGTCAGGTCGTTTTGAAGCCCTGAAAGAAGTGGCCTTGGAGTATGCGTTTATGATGCAATTGATTGGAATTAAAGATTGATTTAAAAGTCAATCTTTAATTTTCTGAGCTCAGTGAGTAAATCCATTTCTCCAGTGAGGTGAAGCGTCTGCAATCCTGCTTGCTCAGCGCCTCGCACGTGCTGAATAGAATCATCAATGAATAAAGTCTCTTGAGGTTCCAATTGATGGAGCGCCAGTAAATATTCAAAGGTTGAAGGATGCGGTTTTCTTTTGCCCAAAACTTGACTATAATGGATGTATTCAAAGCCCATTTTAAAGTTTTCGTAATCGCCTGACTCTTGCATCATTTTTTCAAATGCAGGAACGTGGATGGCGTTGGTATTGCTGAGCAAAAATGTTCTGTATCCTGCAGCTTTGATTTGCGGAATGGCTTGGATGCGATCGCCAATGGGATGCAGCAGAATGCTGTTCCATGCCGACATCACCTCTTCCTTGGAAGCATTGGGCATTTGTTGATACAAATGATCCATGAAGACACCAGGATCGATGGCGCCAATTTCCAATTCGTCGTAGATGGGATTTTGATTGGCCTGAGAATATTCGGCCTTAAAACCATCCCATCCCAATTGGGCAAATCCGATGGCAGGTGCATTGTAATCAATGGTAAATAGGACTCCGCCAAAGTCAAAAATAATATTCTTGATGTCCATTATCTTTTGGTCCAAGCACGTGGGTCAACGGTCAAAACTTTGGCGCGCAACTGCGCTTCCTCTTTTTCGTTTTTGGCTGTACCGTATACGGCGTAGAAATAGTCTTGAAATGGGATAACCTTGGCGTTGGCAAATCCTTGACTGCGCATTTGGGTTACCTGATCATCCGCGTTGATTTTGGATTTGAAAACTCCTCCGACTACCCAAGACTTTCCCCATTCTGAGGATGTTTTCACCGTTTCCTTGTGATTCACAGCTGCGGCATTTGCGTTTGCTTTGGTCGCAGAAGTGTTTTCTTTCTCGATTTTCTCAGAGGTCTTGATGGGTGCTATTTCAATGGGAGCAGCATTCCATAAGTCCAAAAATTCCTTTTGAAAATTTTTCTCTGAAGTAGCGGTATTCAAGTCGGGTATGGGAGTGTGATTGACTTGGTCGGTTTTGACCGCGGTTAAATCAGGATTCCACCCTGCCGTGTCGGCTTGGTTGGTGTTGTTTTGAAATACAACAAGTCCTGAGGCCAAAAGGATGGCAATGGATGCGGCAGCGGCCAGTTTTTTCCAGGCAGTTTTGCTCTTTCCTGAAGCGGGCTCAAAAGAACGTTTGGCGGGT
>JBDKGG010000090.1:0-7989 GCA_039798325.1 Bacteroidota bacterium | reverse complement strand
ATCATGACATTGAACATGAGAGAGGCTGAGCGTTTCTTGAGTTGCGAGGGATCGGATTGTGGAATTGCCAACGTCAATATCGGAACCAGCGGAGCGGAGATCGGTGGTGCATTTGGTGGTGAGAAAGAAACGGGTGGTGGACGTGAAAGCGGATCAGATGCTTGGAGAAATTACATGCGCCGTCAAACCAATACCATCAATTATTCAACCTCATTGCCATTGGCGCAAGGAATTAAATTTGATATATAATGAAATCAAAAATTTTCCTTTTTCTTTCTTTATTCATCACCATCATGGGACAAGCACAGACAGAATCATGGAAAATGAAGTTCCATTTGAACGATACGGTTGATGCGGTTTTTGATGTGTTGGTTGAGCATGGTGAAGAAGGAAACATGGGCATGACCATAGAGAACGGAGGAGAATTGATTTGTTTGCATAGCATAGAAGGCCAGGAATTTCCTGGCTTTCTTTTTCCTTATTTTGATACTAAAATTGAGTGGAATCCTACGGATAAAGGAGACATGGCCTGGAAGGGGTGGTTCATCAAGAAGGGTGGTAAGCCGGTTTATTTTGATGCACAAAGAATGGCCAATGTTGCTTTGGATGAATTTTGGAAAGATTCAAATTCAAGAGAGCCTATTTCAGAAGGACCCCTTCAATTTAGGCAGAAGGTGACTTTTGAGCTGGGCACACCAGATGAATACCAAGCGATAGGGTTGTTTCAGCTCTATCCAGCTGAAAAATGTACCGGTACTTTTTTAACGGAAACAGGTGATTACCGCTTTTTAAAAGGGACGTGGAGCAATAACCACATTCAGCTTCAGTGTTTGGATGGTGCACATTTGTTCTGTTTTACAGCAGATGTAGCCCATGAAGAAGGAGCTTTTTACAATGGAAGATTTTACAGTGGTAACACGTATTCAGAAAAATGGGAAGGAGAAGAGAATGTGGATTTTGAATTGCGTGATCCAGAACATTTGGTCCATTTGAAGAAGGGAAGAGAGAATGAAGTGTTTTCTTTTCAAGCCATGGATTTGCAGGGCAATATGAAAACATTTGGCGCTGAAGATTGGAAGGGAAAATTGAGCATCATTCAATTGATGGGTACTTGGTGTCCCAATTGCACGGACGAAGGAAAGTTGATGGCTGCGATGCACAAGAAATACAACACAAAGGGATTGCAGATTATACCGGTGGCTTTTGAAAGATCTGATGATATTACAGAAAATAAAAAGGTTATACAAAAGCAAATGGCGCAATTGAATTGTGGCTATGAGGCCTATGTGGGAAGAGCAGAGGGAAAGGGCAAGGAGCGGGCGCAGAATGTGTTTCCGCAGTTGGAAAAGGTGATGGCCTTTCCTACGATGATTGTGGTGAATTCAGATGGGAAGGTGATTCATGTGCATACAGGATTCAATGGTCCTGCAACGGGAGAATACCACACACGAGAGGTGTTGCAGTTGGAGAAGGTGATTCAAGGAGGATTGCCCAAATAAATTGAATCAGTTGCTCTAGTTCAGTAGACGAGGTTTTTCTTCACCCCAAAGGATTTTTCTATTGTGGTCGCAGCCGCCATGAAGATTGGCGGCAATGAATATTTCTTTTCCGGAATCTTTGCTTTTGAATAGAACGACACGGTATTCGTCCGCCAATTCGTGGGTGATGAATTCAACCCTGTTCTTTTTCACGTTGTGCTCTTCATACAATGGGAAGAAAGGATTTTCCTGAACCTTTTGTCTTTGTGTGTGGAGAATTAAACGCCATTTCTCCGCTGTTTCTCGGTCCAATGCACAACCACCATAGCAATAGCTGGATTTGAATTCTTGCAGGTGGCTGACCTCAAAGGGATACACGGTAAAGGTGATTTCTTCTTGGTCCGGATTGATGATATCAAAACTAAAAATTCCTCCACCACAGCGTTGAGCGTGACAAAAGGGTGTCATGAGAATCAAAAAAGCAGAAAGGATTAATCGCATTTTGCGAATATAAAATTTTAAACGCACTAAATATTTAATCAATTGATTAAAATCATTGATTAATTCTTTGATTCCTATTTAGCTTTGCCTTGTCATGGCTAAAAAGAAAGAAATGGGTGTATTAGAGGAAAAATTTTCTACTGAGGAAAAAATCCGACGTGCGGCGATAAAAGTTTTTCAGACCAAGGGATATGCAGCTACAAGAACACGTGATATTGCAGCGGAGGCGGGAATCAATTTGGCATTATTGAACTATTATTTTAGAAGCAAGGAGAAGCTCTTTGAGTCGGTTATGTTGGAGAGTATGGGGGATTTTATGCAGGTGATGACGGTGGTTATCAATCAAGAGAACACAAGCATAGAAGAAAAGATAACAGCTATTGTAGGGGCTTATCATGATTTATTATCAGAGCGTCCTGAGTTGCCGATTTTTATTTTAAGTGAATTGCGCAATGGTAATCATGGAGTTATTTTAAAGACAACCGGATTAAAGAAAATATACCAGCAATCGTTTTTTGCACAGCAATACAAACTTGCGGTGGAGAAGGGAAAATTTGTGGACCGACCGATGATATGGATGGTGATGAATTTAATGGGGCTAGCTATTTTTCCATTCATGGCAGCACCGATGCTCCAAATAGTGGGTGATTTAGATGCTAAGCAATACGATAAATTGATGAAATCGAGGAGGGATTGCATTACAAATTGGGTAATTAAAACCATGAAATCATGAGGATATTGGGTACAATTGTTTTGGTTTTACTGAGTAGGCTTGTTGCAGGTCAGAGCGCAAAGCAATTTTCTACATGGAACGAACTTCAAAATTGGGTAATTCAAAACGCAGTGGTGATGCAAGTAAATGCGCAGCAGTTGCAATTGGCCAACTTAACGGAGACGGCCGCATGGCTGAACACGTTGAATCCACGCGTCCCAACTACAGCCAGCATTATTAACAACACAGACCTACCTGTTAATTTTATTCCTGGTCAGGTGTTTGGCGGACCGGAGGGTAGTTTTAGGGAGGTAACTTTTGGTCAGCAATATATCAGTTCGTTCACAGCAGCGCCTCAATTGGATTTGATCAATGTATCCAAGTGGCAAGATGTTCGGGTTGCAGAAGCCAATACGGAGGTGGTGAAGTTGGAGACTGTAATGAGTCGAAAGAGACTTTTGGAAGAAGTGAATGTGATTTATTGTAGTATTGTACAACTTCAAAGTCAACGTGATTTGGTCGAAAAATTTGCTACTTTATCTGATAGCTTGGCAATTATTGTTGGTCAAAAGTATCAATCTGGATTGGTTAGGCTTCAGGATTGGAATGACGCTAAGATCAACGTATTACAACAAAGGGGCCTCTTGCGTAATTTAGAACACCAACTTGTTTTGCAATATTCTGCATTGTCCTCCATTGTTGGAAGTCCGGTATCGATAGATGATGCGGGTTTAACTTTAGAAAGTATACCCAGTGGTCAAAGTCAAACAGCCTTGAATTTGGCCTTACAAAGGGTAAGGTATTCCAAGATGATGTATAGATCGGCACAATTGGAGCAATTGCCAGTTTTGAGTTTTCAGTCTTCATTGGCTTACCAGAACAATAGCAACCTCCAATGGATGGATCCAGCTAGTCGATGGATTTTTAGCAGTTTTGTTGGCGCAAAGTTGACTTGGGATTTGCCCACCAATGCTGTAAAGGCAACCAATGTTCGGATTAAAAAGATCAATTATCAATTGGCGGAATTGGTTTTGAAAGATGAGACTAGAAAGCAAGTTGTAATCAACGATCAATTGCGATTGGATTATGAAAATGCCGTTCAAGAATTGAACGAAAAACAGGAGGTTGAGCGTTTGGAAAAGGATAGTTACAGACAAATAGAAAATCAATACAATCAAGAAATAGTAGGGTTGGATAAGTTGATTATTGGACAGAACAAGTGGTTGAGCGCTCAGATGAATCTTTTGAGCGCTAAGGTGAACACCAAGAAGTATTTGCAAAAACAAATGATACATTATGCAAACTAGGAATATTATTATTTATTTATTTTCAATCCTTATTTTGGGTTGTAAAGGAACACAACAAGAGGTTCAGCCAGTGAGAAATGACATTACAGAAACTGTATTTGCTTCAGGTCAATTGGTGGCCAATGATCGTTACAATCTTACTGCGCAATCAGAGGGTTATATTATTGCTTTAGTGGTTTCAGAAGGACAAAGTCTTGAGGCTGGTCAATTGGTTGCGGAGGTGGATAATGCTGGTGTAGATGCGGGAGCACAAGCTGCTCAGGAACAATTGAAAATTGCGCAAAAGAACGCAACTGAGCAGTCACCAGCTTGGAAGGAGGCTAAATTGTTATTGGAGACAACGGAGCAGAAAATGCTACAAGAGAAAAAGCAGAAGGAGCGTTATGAATATCTTTATCAATCACAGAGCGTTTCACGTTTAGAAATGGAGAATGCTCAATTGGCTTATGAAACGTCCAGAAACAATTGGTTAGCTGCGCAAGAACGTTTGAAACAAATAGAACAGCAAGCGGATTGGACATTGGCTTCTCAACAGGCGCAGGTTGTCCAATTGTCCAAAGCGTCACAGCATAATGCGGTAAATGCGGTATCTGCGGGAACCGTATTGCGTTTGATGAAAAAGGTTGGTGATTATGTTAGGAAAGGTGATGTAATAGCTATGGTGGCGAGCAATCAAAAACTGGTAGCGCAGTTGAATGTAGATGAGAATAGCATAAAAAAAATTAAGGTCGGACAGCGGGTGCACGTGCAATTGAATGTTGACAAAGGAAAAGTGTTGGATGGGTTGGTTCAGACCATTTACCCATTGTATGATGAGGCGACTCAATCTTTTTTGTGTGATATTTCGTTTGAAGGCCCATTGGATTTTCAGGTTGTGGGAACACGTTTAGAGGCCAATATTGATATTGCATCGCGCAAGCAAGTATTGTTGATTCCAAGAAGTTTTTTAAGCTACAGCAATACGGTTCAATTAAAAGGAGAGGACAACCCTAGGGAAGTAGCGGTAGGAATAAGAAGTACAGAGTGGGTAGAGATACTTTCGGGACTTACTGAGCAAGATGTATTGATTCCTTTGAAAAAGTAGATCGATGAAAATCAATCGTCATATTGCCACCACGTATTTTGTCGCCTCTAAGAAGATGACCACCGTGGCCATAGTGGGTGTGTTGTTGGGGATGTCCATTTTTATGTTCATGAACTCCATGGCTGAGGGGTTTGATAGAACCTCGAGCGAGTCTTTTTTCAAGTCCACACCACACATTAGGGTTTATAAGGATGATGTTTTGAGCGTTCCGCTCAGTGATGAAGGGACAACTTTGATTGTTAATCCCAAAGTAGTTCCATCCAAAAACACCATTGAGAACCCCATGGATTGGGTGAAATTGATTCGCAAGCAGCCAGATGTTGAAGTTGTTTTTCCTCAGGTTAGTTGTCCGGTGTTTTACAACAATGGAAAATCACAAATCATAGGAACAACGATAGGCTTTGACCCTGTTGAAGCGGATAAAATGTTCAAGATTTCAAGTTTTACTGTACAGGGTAGATTGTCTTCTTTGACCACACATCAAGATGGAATTGTTATTGGAAGCGGGATTGCGGAGAAAATGAACATTAGAACAGGGGATAAGATTAACATCACTTCCTCAAAAGGAGTGAATTTGACATTGACGGTCGTTGGTATTTTTAAGACCAATAATTCTAAGGAGGACAAAACAAAGTCGTATGTGAATTTGGTTACTGGACAGCAATTTTTAAAGGAGAACAATGTGTATGTAACAGACATCAACGTCAATGTAAAAAACCCAGAGCAGGCCCCGCAAATAGCAGCTGAATTGACAACACTGACAGGATACAAGGCTGAGGACTGGAAGGCAGCGAATGAGGCTTATATGGCGGCATCGCGCATGCGGAAGATCGTGATTACGTTTATCAGTTTTACCCTGCTTATTGTTTCAAGTTTTGGCATTTACAACATTTTAAATATGACGGTGAGTCAAAAGATTAATGATATAGCGATACTCAAGGCTATGGGGTTTAACGGGGGTGATGTGGTTCGTATTTTTGTTTATCAAGCCATGACCATAGGGGCTATTGGTGTAGCATTGGGAGTGGTGTTTGCGCTCATATTGGTACAAGCGCTTCAGCATGTATACATCGGTGGGGATATCGGATATTTTCCCATTCGATTTGAGCCATGGGTATTTTTCAGGGGCGTATGGCTAGGGTTGTTTATCACTTTTTTAGCGGGTTATATTCCTGCAAAAAAGGCGGCCAAAGTTGATCCAGTAAGCATATTTAGAAAATGATATTGAGTGTAAAGAACATAGAAAAATATTTTCATGACCCTACAGATTTTAAAGTTCTGGATGGAATTGGATTTGATGTAGATAGAGGAGAGTTTTTGACATTGGTTGGAAAGTCGGGATCAGGAAAGTCAACATTGCTTTACATACTGTCTACTATGGATACTGATTATACAGGGCAATTGATTATTGATGGAGAGGATGTGAGTGGATACGATCAGAATCGTTTGTCTGCGATACGAAATGAGAAGATAGGCTTTGTGTTTCAGTTTCATTATTTGTTGACGGACTTTACATGTTTGCAGAATGTCATGATACCGGCTTTGCGATTGGGAAAGTTGTCGGATAAAGAAGTTGAGTATCGGGCAATGGAGAAGTTGCGCATTTTGGGTTTGGAGGATCAAGCTTTGAAGCCTGCGTCTAAGTTATCTGGAGGGCAACAACAGCGAGTAGCCATTGCTCGGGCATTGATCAATGATCCTTTAATTATTATGGGCGATGAACCTACCGGTAATTTGGACTCTAAGAATACGCAGATTGTTTTTGACATTTTGCAAGAGTTGGCCCACGTGAATAAGCAGACCATTATAGCTGTAACGCATGACAATGATTTTGCTAAAGCAAGCGATAGAACCATAGAGATGATTGATGGGCGTTTGGCTTGAGCAATGCGCGAATGATTATTCGTCTGAAGAAAAGTGAAACTCATCACAACGAATTGGACATGTGCGTTGATTTTGGTGTAGCATAGTGTCATAAATGAGAATCCTCCTAAAAAACGGAAACTACACATGGTGAGTTGTTTGCTTATCCCGGTATCAATATTCTTTTTGCTAAACATTACCCATTATTCAAGATCTTACTCAATTGGTAAAATTGATACTTACATTGATTTTGTTTCCGTTGATGGGCATTTATATTCCATTGCTTCACAAGAAAAGTTTTGGAGTTGGATAACTAAGTAATTAGTTCAGAATTTAAATCTGTATCCCATGAGGAGGAATCAATTGACGCGTTCTCTCCTTGTTCTTCTTCCATTTTTTAGGCGCGATGGTGACGCCCTCTTTTTTGGAAAGAAATGCACCACCACCATAGCAATAGCTGGATTTGAATTCTTGAAGGTGGCTGACCTCAAAAGGATACACGGTAAAGGTGATTTCTTCTTGGTCTGGATTAATGATATCAAAACTAAAAATTCCTCCACCGCAACGTTGTGAAAAAACGCAATGTGTCAATATTGAAGATAAAAGAGTAAGAAAGATTAATCGCATCGTTAGAACATTCCGATTCGAAGATACAGCATTAAAGGTTCAAAAGGATACTCTAAAATATTAGTCAATACAGCTATTGGTGAATGATTTATATTTACCATGTACAAAGCATAAGGCATTAAAATAGGTGTTTATGATGAAATGGATAGAAAGCTTGTTTTCCATAAATGAGGGACTGATTATATGGATGACAGTGATATATTTTTTGGGAAACTTATGGTTTTATTTTTCTGAAAGAAAGCAAAGGTGGGAATGGGTGTTTTTGTTTTCAGCCTTGTATATTTTGCTTTCACGGCTTTTTGATTTTGAATATTGGTGGTCTAATCCTGATACAGGACAATGGATTATTTGCGCTAAGAGCATGGTAGATTCTCCAGAATCATGGTGGAATGAGTATTCATTGTTTGATTTCACTCG
>JBDKGG010000089.1:0-3250 GCA_039798325.1 Bacteroidota bacterium | reverse complement strand
GAAAGCTTGATGGGTTTGGATGGTTCCTCAGGTTCTGGCTTGGCCGAATCCGGAATGGCAATGTCGTAGTTGGCCGTTCCATCGCCCATTACACGTACATCCAAATTGGGTGCGTCCAATAGAATCTGACGAATTTCAATTTCATCCGTAAATAAACTTTTGACATTGATGACAACCGACATCTCTTTGATGTTGGCCATGGTTACCCCATCAAAGGGCGCTTTGTTCACCACCTTCAAGTCTTCAATGCTTACCCTAAGGTTGGGGAAGTTGCGCAATAAACTCAAGTCAACATCACTAAAAGAAAGTGTGGCGTTCAGGTTTTCATTGGCTTTTTTTTGGATGGTATCGTAAATCTTTCCTTCAAAGGCAAAGGGCAAAATGGCCAATAAAAGGATGATGCTTCCAAGAACAATTCCTGTGATTTTGAGTGCTTTTTTCATCGTGTTTCTAATTTATTTTCTAAATAACTGTTGTACAAAGTAAAGTAAACTATGGCTTCTATAATGGGGACTGCGCGGATCACCACACAAGGGTCATGTCTTCCTCCCAAATTCAATTGAATGGATTCTCCCGCCTGGTTGATGGTCTCTTGTGTTTGTCCAATCGAGCTGGTGGGTTTGAAAGCCACTTTGAACCAAATGTCTTTGCCATTGGATATGCCGGCCGTAATGCCACCATCATGATTGGTTCCGCCCTGCACGGCGTCGTTGTTTTGGCTGCCCCATTTGAGGGTGCTCGAAAAACCATCTCCCATTTCAAATCCCTTGACGGCGTTCAAAGAAAATATACTGTGCGCCAGTTGCGCGTTGAGTTTCTCATAGATGGGTGATCCCCAACCCAAAGGAACATTTTCAACCACGCAAGTGATGATGCCGCCCAAGCTGTCTTTTTGTTCTTTGGCGGTTTCTATCAATTGCTTCATTCTTTCGCTCGTCTCTGGGTCGGGACAACGCACTGGGCTTTCATCAATGGTGGACAGATTGAGGTAGGGGTAACTTTTGGGGACGCAGATGTCCTTGATGCTGCTGACATAGGCATGCGCTTGGATTTTCATGTCGTCCATCAATTGTCGGGCAATCTCTCCGGCCACTACGCGGCATGCCGTTTCTCTGGCCGAGGACCTTCCGCCGCCGCGGTGGTCGCGGTGTCCATATTTTTCTTGGTAAACAAAGTCCGCATGTCCGGGTCGGTATGCATCTTTTATTGCATCGTAATCTTTGGATTTTTGGTCGTTGTTGTAAATGACAAAACCAATGGGAGATCCTGTTGTTTTACCTTCAAAAATTCCCGAAAGAAATTGAACTTCGTCATTTTCGTTTCTGGGTGTCACCCATTCGTTTTGATTGGGTTTTCGGCGATTCAATTGCTTTTGAATGGCAGATAAATCTATTTCAAAATTGCTTGGACAACCGTCGATTATTCCCCCAATGGCTGGGCCGTGAGATTCGCCAAAGGTGGTTAGTCTAAAGTGTTTTCCCCAAGTATTGCTCGCCATGATTAAAATTCTTGTTCAATAGAATATTCATTGCGGTGCGGTGCATTGCGCGCAATGAGTTCGCCCAGGAATCCGGCCAAAAACAATTGCGTTCCGATGATCATGCTGGTCAGTGCTAGATAAAAAGCGGATTGATCGGCAATGTTTTTTTCTGGAATGTCTTGTATCAAGCAATACATCTTGTTGCCTCCCAACCAAAGGAAGGACAATAATCCAATCATGAAGACAATGCTGCCCAATGTTCCGAAAAAGTGCATCGGTTTTTTTCCAAAACGAGAGATGAAAACGATGGATTGTAAATCCAGGAATCCATTGATGAAACGCTCCCAACCGAATTTGGATACCCCGTGTTTTCTGGGATAATGTTGTACTACTTTCTCGCCAATCTTCTTGAAACCCGCACGGTGTGCGAGAATGGGGATGTATCGGTGCATTTCGCCGTATACCTCAATACGCTTGACCACCTTGTTTCGGTAGGCTTTGAGTCCGCAGTTGAAATCATTCAATTCAATGCCACTCATTTTGCGGGTGGCCCAATTGTACAATTTGGTGGGAATGGTTTTGCTGAGGGGGTCGTGTCTTTTTTTCTTGTAGCCGCTGACCAAATCAAAACCTTGTACGGTGATCATTTGGTACAACTCGGGAATCTCGTCGGGAGAATCTTGAAGATCCGCATCCATGGTGATGACCACCTGCCCTTTGGCCCGTTGGAAGCCCACATGCAAGGCAGCGCTTTTTCCATAATTCACTGCAAAGCGAATGGCGCGAATGGGGAATTGGGATTTCAATTCCTCAATCTTGTTCCAGGACTGATCGGTGCTGCCATCGTCAATCATGATGATTTCGTAGGACAATTGCTGCGCATTGGCCACGCGGTTGATCCACGTGCACAATTCAGGCAATGATTCCTCCTCATTGAAGAGGGGGACAACGATTGAAAGATTGAGTTGCTCCATTGCAACAAAGGTAAACGTTCAAATTGAAATTTATACTTGTTTGGAAGATAAGATTGTGATTACATTTGCCCCCGAAGGCAAGTCTCATACGACCAGCTCCCGTCAAACCCTCCAGGGTCGGAAGGCAGCAAAGGTAGATGGTTGTAGCGGTGCGATATGAGGGGCTTGCCTTTACTTTTTTCCATGAGCACCACCATCAACATCCAATCTTATCGACAAAAGGCCTATCGCGACAAGAAGAAGCTTGCGGCGTTCGTACAAAAGATCGTCAAAAAGGCGGACAAATCCATTTATCCTTTGGTGAGAAAAGCGGAGAAGCATGCATGGCAAAAAATCGATTGCACCCAATGCGGCAATTGTTGCAAGACCATGACGCCAACGTGGAAGAAGGCAGAGGTCAAGAAGTTGGCCGCGCATCTGGGCATGACCTATCAGGAGTTTTTTGATAAATGGTTATACATCGAGGAATCCACAGGGGACATTTGCAACAACAGCACACCTTGTCAATTTTTGGATGGAAAGAGTGGGTTGTGCACGGTCTACGAATACCGTCCTCATGATTGCGCCAAGTTTCCGCATTTGCACAGAAAAGATTTCTTTGATCAAGCAGAATTATACGTCTCCAATCTCCACCGTTGCCCCGCCACTTACGAAGCCATGAAGCATTTGTATGACTTGTCTCGTCCTAAAATAGGTTTACACAAAAAAAAGCCAAATGGAAAAAAAATGTAAACCCCAGTTAGGACAATTTGTGAACGGACGATTGATTCTATCCGATGAAGAAAAACTCACGATA
>JBDKGG010000088.1:0-5564 GCA_039798325.1 Bacteroidota bacterium | reverse complement strand
AACCTCATGCCTGAAATCGGATTTAAAAATGGATTCTGCGTTCTCGATTTGGGTTGTGTAACTGGAGTAGCCAAATTTGGATGTGGCAATATGGGAATCACTGCAGGATGTTATGACATATACAACGCCGGACTCCAATGTCAATGGGTAGATGTCACCGATGTTCCAGCAGGAACCTATCATCTTGTATTAAAAACCAACTGGGACCACGATCCTGATATGCTGGGACATTATGAATTGGCCTACAACAACAACTGGGCGCAAGTATGCTTTAGCTTTGAACGAGACAGCTTGGATCAATTGATCAACTTCCAAAAACTGCCCATGTCCGCCTGCGGATTGTTGACAGACTGTCTGGGGCAACCCTTTGGTAATGCCCAGCCCGATTGTCAAGGAAACTGTCCTGGGCAAGTGAAAAAAGGGGACATCGCCACCGACCTGATGTATGATTTGGGTGACATTTACGCTTACGGCAATGCTTCAGTTGCAGAAAATCTTGGTGCAACCAATTGCAACGATTTGAATGCGGATGGTGTGGTGAGCATTGCGGATGCCACATACTTGGATCAGTGCATTCATACCCAACAGGACCAAGGCATTTTGCCAGGATTGATGGAGCCCTGCGCTTGGGACCCTGAAATCGTAGACATCACCGAGACCGCCACATTGGGCATAACCAACTTGAATACCACGGATGGATATTTTGATGTCACCATCACCAACGCAGATGGCATGGTGAATGCGATGCAATTTGACATCAGCGGAGCCACCATCATGAGCGTAGAAAGTTTGTTACCCAATACAACTTGGAGTTCACACATTTTCTTTGAAGACGAAGGCACCAAGATTGCCGCTTTGGGTCATTTGGGCACCATGATTCCTGTGAACTTCACTCCCCTACCCGTGTTGCGTGTGCACTACGCCAACATCAACAACAATGAGATTTGCATCGGCAACATCGATGAGATCATCAATGTTTTCATGCACAACATTTTGACACAAGTAGGACCCTGTGTTTCTGTCAGTGAAATGATCAACAATCCCGTTTTCACCGAGTCCAATTGTGTCAGCAGTCCTGTTGTATTTACAGACAACAGCTTTGGCAATATCACGCGAACTTGGTACTTCCCCGGGGGAACACCTTCGGTTTCGAATGACAGTCAAGTTGCTGTGCAGTACAGTGCCTTGGGCAACTACAGTTTTGGGTTGGTCATTACCGATGGCAACTACAGCGACTCTGTGTGGTACGAAAATGCCGTTCAAATTTCAGAAGCCATCACCTACTATCAAGACAATGACGGCGATGGGGAAGGAAGTGACAACACCACCCTTGCCTGCTCAACGCCCATTGGCTATGTGACCAACAGCAATGATTGTGACGACATGGACAATGGCATTTTCACCTCCGCTGTTGAGACTTGCAACAACTTGGATGACAATTGCAACAGCCAGACCGATGAAGGTTTTGATCAGGACAATGACGGATACAGTGCTTGTCAAGGGGATTGTGACGACAACAACAGCATTGCCCATCCACAGGCATTGGAATTGTGCAACAATGTAGACGACAATTGCAACAGCATCACTGACGAAGGATTTGACAATGATGGAGATGGATTCACTTTATGCAATGGCGATTGCAATGACAGCAATGCCGCCATGAATCCTAGCACAACCGAAACCTGCAATGGCTTGGATGACAATTGTGATGGATTGGCTGACGAGGGATTAACAACACCCTGGTACCATGACATCGACCAAGATGGATACGGTGCTGGCGTTGCTTCTTACTTCTGCATTCAGCCAGTGGGCATGGTGACCAACGATGCGGATTGCGATGACAGTGATCCGATGTTGAATCCAGCCGCGGTTGAAGTATTGGACAACACGGACAACGACTGCGATGGATTTGTGGATGAAGGAGCGGTGAATAGTGTGTATGATTTGGACCTGGTTCACTTGACCTTAATGCCCAACCCAGCCCACAACCAAGTTGTTATTTATACCAATGCACACATTGGACAAGTAAAAGTAAAAGCATTTGACCAGCAAGGTAAAATCATAGACACTTTCCAATATGCAGGACAACGCACGGAAATCAATGTTTCCAATTGGGCTGCAGGAGTCTATCAATTGGTCTTTGAAACGACCAATGGATATGGGATGAAAAGGTTGGTGGTGGAGTAATCCTACTTCCGACTATTTTACCTTTCTGAGCATTAATTCCGCTACCTTTGGTTACCATGGATGACAATGCCTTTTCTTATGCGGGTTTAACTGATGATGATGTGACTGCCGCCCGCAAGCAATGGGGCGATAACCGCTATGTCTTTGAAAAGGATTATACCTTACTCAAAACAATCTGGCGACTCGTCCAAGAGCCCATGATTGTCCTGCTTGCCATAGCCTCCATCATCTATTTTATCAGTGGAGCCATGCATGATGGACTCTTTATTCTGTCCGCCATCATCTTCCAATCCGCCATTTCACTTTACCAATTCAACAGAAGCAACAAAGCCCTCAACAAACTCAAAGCCTTCACTGCTCCTTCTTGTAAGGTCATTCGCGACCAAAAAGTAATCACCATCCCGACTGAAGAAATTGTCATTGGAGACTACCTGATTCTCGAAGAAGGAGGACGCGTAGCTGCCGATGGAACCATCATAAAAGCCCATGATTTCTCGGTGGATGAATCCATCCTCACCGGCGAATCGATGGCCGTTTCCAAACAAGCAAGCACAGCGGACAACACCGTTTACGCCGGGACACACGTTTGCACAGGCATGGCAGTCATCATCGTCTCACAAGTTGGGCTGCACACGCAATTGGGAAAAATAGGCAAGAGTTTGGAAAGCATACAAGCCACTTCCTCCCCGCTCGAGATACAAGTCAACCAATTTGTCAAACTCATGTCCATCATCGGGTTGATTGTATTTGCCGTGGTTTGGGTGTTCAACTATCAGCACAGCCATCTCTTTTTGGATAGTCTGCTGCAATCCTTGACCTTGGCCATGAGCATTCTGCCCGAAGAAATTCCTGTAGCCTTCTCCACCTTTATGGCCTTGGGCGCATGGCGTCTGATGAAGCTGGGCATCGTTGTTAAGCAGATGAAAACCGTTGAAACCCTGGGAAGTGCCACCGTCATTTGCACAGACAAAACAGGCACCTTGACGGAAAATAAAATGAGTGTTGCACAGATCTATGTACACGCCGACCGTTCTTTCTTCAGTCCAGATTCAGCAGCCACCGATTTCACGCAACGTGTCATTGAGATGGGCATGTGGGCCAGTGAGCCCCTTCCCTTTGACCCCATGGATTTGGCTTTGCATCAAACCTATTCCAAGCATTGTTCATCGGATCAACGCAAGGACTATCATTTGGTTCATGAATATCCATTGTCTGGACAACCTCCGATGATGACGCACATCTATCAATCGGAAAATCGCGCTCCAATCATCGCCTGCAAAGGAGCACCCGAGGCCATCATACAAGTATGTCAACTTAATTCTTCTGAAAAAACTGAAATAGAAAACGCCATTGAAGCCATGGCCCATCATGGATACCGTATTCTGGGCATCGCTGCATCAAAAGAAAATTTTGAAAGTTATCCCAAAACACAACAAGAAATTTCGTTTCAATTCTTGGGTTTGGTCGCATTTTACGATCCCCCCAAGGCCAATATTTCATCCGTCATTGCTGACTTCTACCGTGCAGGATTGGCGGTCAAAATCATCACCGGCGACAACGCCAGCACCACTTGCTCCATTGCCAAACAAATTGGATTGCGTGATGCTGATCAATCCATCGATGGACAAACATTGATGAAACTCACTCCTGAAGAATTGAAGAACGCGGTAAGAACACATTCCATCTTCACCCGAATGTTCCCCGAAGCCAAGCTCAAAATCATCGAAGCCCTCAAAATGGATCAGCAAGTAGTGGCCATGACAGGAGATGGGGTCAATGATGGCCCAGCCCTCAAAGCCGCTCACATCGGGATTGCCATGGGGACCAAAGGTTCCGAGATGGCCAAGCAGGCATCCGCCATGATTTTGCTTGAAGATGATTTATCATTGATGGTCACTGCCATTGAATCGGGAAGAAAAATCTACACCAATCTAAAAAAAGCGATTCAATACATTATTTCGATTCACATTCCCATTATTCTCACCGTCTTTATTCCATTGGTCTTTCACTGGCCCTACCCCAATCTTTTTTCACCGATACACATTTTGTTTTTTGAATTGATCATGGGGCCAACCTGTTCGATTCTATTCGAGCGGGAACCCGCAGAAATGGAAATCATGCAACAAAAACCCAAAAGTTGGAGCACTCAATTTTTCAATTGGCGGGAGTTGACCACCAGCCTTGTTCAGGGATTGGTCATCAGCGCTGGAATGATGGTGGTCTACCAAATGGGGTGTCAACAGAGCTGGACAGAAACAGGAATTAGAACAGCATGTTTTGTAACCCTCATCACGGCCAATATCATGCTGACCTTGGTCAATCGATCATTCTACCACTCATTGCTGATGACCATTCGGTACCGCAATCCACTGGTCCCTTTGATATTGGGAATTACCATTGTATTGGTGGCAGCCATTCTCTATTTAGCACCCATTCGCGATTTCTTTGAATTTCAAACATTGACCATTTCCATGATGATGTGGAGTTTAGGAGTCGGTGTGATCTCGGTTTTGTGGTTTGAAATCTGGAAGGGGTTTCGGCGGTACGGGAAAATGGCATAATCACTATATTTGAAAGTGATTGACAAACATTTCCAATAAGCCATCAACCAAATTTAATTGACCAAATGATACAGAAAATCAAACAACTCATTCGGCCCTATCTCATCAACTACGTTGCCCGAGAAATCCCATTGCATTGGACGCAAAAAACAGAAAATACGCAATTGGTTCAATGGTTTGGAGGCGCGTCTTCTGTTAAACCTCCCGTGAGTAGATTTTGCACATTGATTGAAAAGCGCGCCATCCTCACCAATGCGCAAGGGGAAAAACCCTTGTGGGAAGGATACCAAGGAGCGGCAAAAACAACTCGCAGCTCCAATCAAGTGCGCACACAACCCAGTATGGGTAATCTCTTCACGCATTTGGTAACAATGAAAAAGCCACAATACACCGTAGAGTTTGGAACAGCTTTTGGCATTTCAGGAATGTATTTCTTAGCAGGAATGGAAATGAATCAGCAAGGTCAGTTGCTCACGTTTGACCCCAATGATGTTTGGGCCAATTTGGCCAAAGACAATCTTTCGAAAATCAGTCAGCGCTACCAACTGACCATAGGGACATTTGAGGAAAACATTGAGAAAGTGCTTCCGAGCGGAGCATCGATTGACCTGGCTTTTATTGATGCCATTCACACCAGAGAGTTCGTGGTGCCCCAAATGGAGATTGTATTAAAATACAGTCAGCCGGGCACCATCATCATCTTTGATGACATCAATTTTTCGCAAAACATGCGGGACTGCTGGAATGACGTAGCCAAGGATCCACGATTCAGTGCAACGGTGAGTTGTGGAGATCGGGTTGGGATTGTTGAAGTGA
>JBDKGG010000087.1:0-23542 GCA_039798325.1 Bacteroidota bacterium | reverse complement strand
CCCCAATCCCGATTGGTGGTCAAAATATAAAATTCAAAGGGAAGCGCCTCCACCATGTTTTGGATAGAGCGAATGGGCCCGCCAGCTTTGTAGCCGGGGCTGAACCATTCTGTTATGATGAAAATGCTACCACTCAATGTTGTTTTCCTCCATCCAATAAGATAAGACAATCCAATGCCAAAAATAATTCCAAGGATAAGCATCCGAACCATTCACAAACCCTTCCCACTTTGTCATTAAAGACAAATCAACTATTTCATCATGGTCTGCAATCTGCTGTAGGTGCTGACCACAAAAATCGCGCAATGGTCCGCGCATCCATGCTTTCCAAGGAAAGGCAAATCCTTTTTTCTTTCGGTTATAAATACTTTCAGGAATAAGATCCTTACAAGAATCGATAAGCAACTGCTTAGGGAACTTTCCTCGCTTCAATGCATCTGGCAGGGCAATTACTTTCTCCACCAATTGGTGATCAATCAATGGGACACGTACTTCCAACGTGCTGGCCATGCTCATTTGATCGGCATCGCGAAGCAATACATGTTGCATGTAAGACTTCATTTCGGCAATGGAAAGACTGCGCATCAAATGCGTCTTGGGGGAATCTGACCAAAACTTATTATCGAAAGGCAAAGGTGATTGGGCGGGCAATACGCTTCGGTCCAGGGCATACAAAAAAGCACTTTCCCATTTGCCCGTGGACACCATGGTTTGAATCTTTTCTTGCTGAATGATGTTCCAACGGTTCTTGATGAAGGAGAATCCAGGAATGCTTTTCAATTGGGGTAAAAATCTCCTCCAAGAGGCCGATCGGCAAAGCCTTTCAAAAATGGGATAACCACCAAACAACTCATCGCCCCCCAAACCCGAAAGGGCCATCTTAACGCCCTTTTCACGGGTCACTTTGGAAACCACATAACTGTTGATTCCATCCAAAGAGGGATGGTCCATTGCCTTCAAAGCGGGCTCTATATTTTTCAAAAAATCATTGGGTGAAAGCAACAAACGGGTATGATCCGTATTGTACTTTAATGCAATGAGGTTGGAGTATTCACTTTCATCAAATTCTTCTTCTTCAAAGGCAATGGAGAAGGTTTTGATGGGTCGGTCCGATTGCTTGGCCATGAGGGCCACCACAATGGAGGAATCCACGCCACCGGATAAAAAAGCACCGAAATCAACATCCGCGCGCATGCGCCACGCCACGCTGCGCTCCAATTCCTGACGAACCATCTTCTTTGCCGCTGCAGGTGATATTTCATTGACCGGTTGAATCTGGTTCAAGCTCCAATAGCTTTCAATGTTCACCTGACCATCCGCATTCACTTGAAGCCGATGTCCGGGTTGTAACGCATGCACGTTTTGAATAATCGTATCGGGATTCCAAACTGTTTGATAGACCCGATAGGTGTTCAATGCATCATGATTCAGCTTGCGCTTTACTTGACCAGAAGCCAATATGGACCGAATCTCCGAAGCAAAAAGCAATCCATTTTCAGTGGTGCTATAGTACAACGGCTTTTCGCCCAAACGATCACGAAACAAAAAAAGTTTCTCTTTCACTTTGTCCCATATGGCAATGGCAAACATGCCGTTCAAAAGATTCACAAAGTCCAAACCGTCTCGCTGATAGGCAGCCAGTATGACTTCCGTATCCGATTGGGTTTTAAACGTATAGTCGGAGGAAAGCTCCTCTTTCAATTCAATGTAATTGTAGATCTCACCATTAAAAACCACGACGACATTTTCGTCCAACGACAACATGGGCTGATGGCCATCCATTGAAGTATCGATGATGGACAAGCGCTGATGACCCAATGAAACGGCATCATCATGAAACACTCCGCTATCGTCATTGCCTCGATGAACCATGGCCAACATCATGGCTTGCAGCGAAGATGAGCGTTCCTCTGCTTTTGAATGACGATCAAAGATTCCTGCTATTCCGCACATGGTGGCAAACTTAATATTTGATTGGCCATGAGCGCCCAAGTGTCCAATACAACAGACTTTGCTAATTGAATACTATGCTTCGACATGGCAGATTTTTCTTCTTGGGTCATCCATTGATATTGCCTCAATTGCTCCATCCATTTCGGAAAATCGTCATTGGAAAATACCCAACCATTTTTTCCTGTTTCAACAAAAGCATCTCCAGAACCTACTGCATCGGAAACCATGATGGCCAAGCCTGCAAAAGCAGCTTCATGCACCACGACACCCCAAGGTTCATAGGTGGAGGGAAGAACAAAGACATCCATGGATTGAAAAAGCACCGCAAGGTCTTTGGGCTGAACAAAACCATGATAGGTAATCCTTGGATGCTCGGGACAGTCTTGCGACAGCGGACCCGTTCCGCAGACATGCAAGTGCCCATTCCAATCTGGATTGGCCTGCATGGATTGAATAAAGGAATGAATCAAGGGAAGAATGCCTTTTTCGGGAATCAACCTACCTGCAAAAACAATGTGAAGGGCATCCCCATGCTTAGCAATCGGCTGCGACTTATTCTCAAACAATGATTGATCACCTACATAGAAATGATCAAAAATCCGGTTAGACTTAAAAAACAACTTTCTGGCCAGGGCTCTTTGACGATCACCTGGTACCCAGGCCGAATCGAAAAAACGAACGTTGTTGAGGTACAACCAAAATCGTCCCAAGTACATCTTCCATGAGGGCTTCCATTGGGTGTCAAACAACAGCGTCTTGCCCGGAATGGGATACTGTTGAACCACTTCATTATACGCCTTATCTCCCCAGCCAGCAACAAATACCTGTTGAATGTTTGGCCAAAAAGTAGTTGGTTGGATTTCAGAAAAAAAGTTCTTTTTCTCCATCCAAACAATTTCCTCATTCATTTCCCATTGAAAAGGCGCATCCTGGTTGGTGGGCCAATACACCACCCAAACATTTCCATTGAAGTTTTTTTTCCAATGCTGAACGGAGGATACAAAATACCCTGACAATTCCCGCATTAAAAAGACCACTCCTTTAGCCATTGACCTTGAATTTGAACTCCTTTACCTCAGGACGCCTGTCCTCTTTATTCTTCTTTTTTGAATAATAATACAACCAAAGGAAAAAGGGAAAACCACAGTAATAATAATTTCCTTGTCTCAATAACTGAAGAGAAATAATCAAAAAACAAGCGTTATTGATAATCCAATATTCATCAGATACAGCATAAGGTTTTATCAACCAATTAAACAAGAAGAACAGTCCAAAGAAAAGCATCCCTGCTAATCCCGTTTCTGACATCAAGCGAAGAGCCATAGAGTTGGCGTCTGCTTTGTTAAACTCAATATCTACGACCCCTTGAAGATTGGTCAACGAATAATTATTGAAAGCCATTTCGTGAGATCCTAATCCGGTTCCGAACAATGGATGGTCCTTAAAATTCTCTGTAGCGATATGTGTATGATTGTACAAAACGAAACTACTTCCATGGATATCATAACTGTACACGTTACCCGTGTTATAAATTTCGAAAGTTCCATCGACGCGATCACGGAAATCAACGATATTCTTGTAGGCGTAATTAAAACCAAAAAACAACAACGGCGCGATAAATAGTCCATAACGGATGAAGCCCGAGTTAACTACGAGCAAAATCAATGTCAATATAATACCAAAGATACCCACACTACTCCTGGTAAGGGGATATGCTATAATGATTAAGACACTCTGAAAAACCGTTAAAAAAACAGGAGACTTTCTATTGATAACATTATATACGGCTACAAAAAAAGCGGGCGACATGGATGCCGCATAATAAGCGGGCTCTGAGAAAAGTGAGTTAACCCTCAAACCACCTTCTCCGACAATTACCCCCCATTTATTGAAAAGCCAACGATAATTGTATCCAGGACTAAATCCAATTTGATATGAAGAGTATTGAATCAGCGCAATGATTGAAACCACCAAGGCACATTTGATGTAAAACGTAAAAATCTCCTTGACATCAAAATCAAATCCCCTCATTACATATTCAAAGAAAGACAAGGATAATAAAAAACCTAAGGTCACTTTATTGAGTTGTTGGAATGTATTTAGACCAGATGGAATAAAAATCAATCCAACTAAATAAAAGAATGTACAAATAGCTAATGGAAAAACTGCGGGGCCGTATCGAAAAAAGAATAAGGGTAAAAACGCGTAGGAAATGTATCCCGGATAAAACTCTACGGGAGTCTTGTACAATACCATGGCACTAAAAAAGATATGCAAAAAGATAAAAACTTTAAATAGTCCCTTCATCGTTGATTTTCTAAGAATTTCCGAATAGTCTGAATATGGTTAAATCCAACCTTAGACCACCCCCAATTATCTTTTACTTTATTCAATGACTTGAGCCCAAGTTCATTCAATTTCATTTTATTCAAATCTACTACATTATGCAATCGATCAGCAATTTCAGAAATGGAAACCGTCGAAATCAACCAACCATTATCTTCATCGACCATTACCCTGTTGGCGCCAACGTCCGTACAAATTACTGCAAGTCCTCTGGACATCGCCTCCAAAATAACAGTTGGCATACCCTCAGCTATGGAGGGCACGATTAGGATATGATGTTCATCCATGATGCGCTTCATCTGAGACTCATCATTAATCTCTCCAAAATATTCCAACCCAGATTGATCATCCCTTAGATGATGAGGGATAGGGCCAACGATGGATAACTGGATGTCTTTTTTTCTTCTGAGCAACCATTTGTAGGCATGCATTAATTCTTTCAATCCTTTTCTTCTCTCGTATCTGCCAACAAATAGAATCCTCGGAACCTCACTTTTTGGTGCGGGCTGTTGGACAAACCATCTTTCATCAACACCGCTAGAAATGGTCAAAATTCTGTTTTTTGCAATTCCCAATTTCAATAAAATATCATCAATCTTTCCACCCAATGATATGGTAGCATCGGCATGGGTAATGTTCCACTTAGCAACACCCTGAAGCATCCATTTTTGAATCGTGCTTCGCCATCCATATGTTTTCTGAAACATTTCCAAACCATGAAAATGATTGATGATCGGAACACCCTTTTTGGTGTGCTTTTGTTTTTCCTCAATAAACTTCCACCCCGTAAAACCTTGCGCAAAAACTACATCAAATTGATCCAATTGATCTTGTATGGCTTGATAATAATGGCAACTCAACTGATAAGATTCGCGGATATAATGCCCGGGCATACTTCCTAAATTGGGAAATCGAAAAGCCTTGGAGTTGAAAAGTTGAAGAGCTGAATCGCTGCAATCCAAAGATCCAATCACTTCTTCTTGCGTAGGGAGTTTTTTGGATCGAGTAATGCAATGGAACAAAGTCACGGTCTCGCCATTGAGTAAAAGTTGGCGTGTTAAATTGTAGCTATGCTTTTGCATCCCTCCAATTTCAAAGGGACTTATCCCATCTGTCAATACCAACCAACGCATGTACAATGATAAAGACAAACCATGAAACTTAAAAACGGGATTTCAATTTATAAGCCTTAGATATTGACAGCCAAATGGGTATTGCTCCACATATCCCAATAGCCAATTTTTCCTGAGAAATGGGAAGGCAATCCACTGCAAATTCGGCAAGCCTCTAGCACTTGAACTTGAGCAATCCATTGCACCATGGGGGGATAAACTCCTCTTTGTTCACAGCTACCCACCATAAAATCCTTTAACGATTTACCGACCCACTGAGAATAAGAAAACAATTTGCCCTCGGCATTGGGATATTCAAACACACTTACTTGGCCTTCCCATTGTTCTACCGATCCCATGACCCAGGGTATCTGATGCTTTTGACAAAATTCTTCTATCCAATACTTGGCAGCAACTTGATCCGTACAATCAACAACAACGTCAACCTCATGCGGAATAACTGAATCATCGATCCCTTGGGTGACAAAAGTTTCCAGCACTTCCACTTGGCAATGCGGAGCAAATTGCCGCAACCATTCCTTTGCCGCTTTAACTTTTGGCCAGCCCAATTGATCGGGCGAAAACATCCACTGCCGATGAAGATTGGACGAAGAGACTTGATCTCCATCCACCAGAAAAAAATGCTGAAAACCCATTCGAGCCATGCTCATCAGGACGCCATTTCCCAATCCACCACACCCAAGGATCAATATTTTTTTGCTTCCCCACTCCTGCTGATGTACCCCTCCCAAATGGGGTATTTTCCTTTGCCTACTGAACATTGCGTCATTATCCACAGCGCAAATATTTCAAGAAAAATGGGCCAATCGAAAAAAAAAATTTTCATTTCAATAAAAAATATTACTTTTGGTCGCGTTTAACCAATTAAAAATCGACAGATATGTCAGAAATTGCAAAGAAAGTTACAGCCATCATCGTTGACAAACTCGGTGTGGATGAAGCAGATGTGAAGCGTGAAGCAAGCTTCACCAATGATTTGGGTGCAGACTCTTTGGACACCGTAGAGTTGATCATGGAATTTGAAAAGGAATTTAGCATCGCTATTCCTGATGACCAAGCAGAGAAAATCGTTACGGTTGGTCAAGCCATCGATTATATCGAAAACAACACGAAGTAATTTATTAATCGTATAACCCTTTCCTCATGGAACTAAAAAGGGTCGTTGTTACTGGATTGGGAGCACTTACTCCCCTAGGAAATTCGGTACCCGAGTATTGGAATGCCCTGCTTGCTGGAACAAGCGGGGCAAATCTTATTACAAGATTTGACGCTTCTAAATTCAAGACGCGCTTTGCTTGTGAGCTGAAAGGCTTTAACATCGAAGATCACATTGAAAGAAAAGAAGCGCGTAAAATGGATCCCTACACGCACTACGCGATGGTTGTCGCCAAGCAAGCGGTTGAGGACAGTGGTATTGCGTTAGACAAGGTCAATAAAGACCGTGTCGGTGTGATTTGGGGTTCTGGTATTGGTGGTTTGTATACCTTCCAGCAAGAGTGTTTCAACTTTGCGCTGGGTGACGGAACTCCCCGATTCAATCCCTTCTTTATCCCTAAAATGATTGCAGATATTGCCTCTGGCTTTATTTCCATTCAGTATGGGTTTAGAGGTCCCAACTACACCACCGTTTCTGCGTGCGCCTCTTCCAATAATGCCATCATTGATTCCTACAACTACATTCGCTTGGGTAAAGCCGATGTATTTGTAACTGGCGGATCAGAAGCGGCCATTACAGAAGCTGGTTTGGGCGGTTTCAATGCACTAAAAGCACTTTCAGAAAACAATGAAAATTTCAGCACAGCCTCTCGTCCATTTGACCAAACCAGAGATGGTTTTGTTTTGGGTGAAGGTGGCGGTTGTTTGATTTTAGAATCCCTGGACCATGCTTTGGCCAGAGGTGCAAAAATCTATGCTGAAGTCATCGGCGGTGGAATGAGTGCCGACGCTTACCACATTACCGCTCCCCATCCTGAAGGATTGGGCGCCTTGAACGTGATGCGCGCCGCATTGGAAGATGCCGAAATCAAGCCTGAAGACATCGATTACATCAATGTTCACGGAACTTCCACTCCATTGGGTGACGTGCAAGAAGCCAAAGCCATTCAACATGTTTTTGGAGAACACGCCTACAACTTGAACATCTCAAGTACCAAGTCGATGACCGGACATCTTTTGGGTGCAGCAGGGGCCATTGAGGCCATTGCCACGATTATGGCCGTGCAGAACAACATTGTACCACCAACCATCAATTTTGCCAACCCCGATCCTGAGTTAGATCCCAAGTTGAATTTTACTTTCAATAAAGCTCAAGCCCGTACAGTGAATGTTGCCATGAGCAATACCTTCGGATTCGGTGGACACAATACGTCCGCAGTTTTCCGAAAATGGGAAGGTTAATCGATATTATTTTATTCAAGAAAACGGATAAGGCGCTTCAAATTTTTTTGAGAAGCGCCTTTCGCATTTCTACCCTACGTCCTTCTTTGTACCGAGAAGCCCTTAGACACAGCTCCTCACTCAATGAACTGACCAAGATCACCCACCAAAGCAATGAGCGTTTGGAGTTCCTGGGGGATACCATTTTGGATTCCATCCTGGCTCACTATCTTTTTGACACCTACAAAACGCAGACAGAAGGTGAGCTGACCAAAATGAAAAGTAAAGTGGTTAGACGAGAAAACCTCAACCGCATCGGAGAGAAAATTGGCATTCGATCCATGCTCGAGGCTGAATTGGGGAACCAAGAAATACATGAAAGCATGCTGGGCAACGCCCTAGAAGCATTGGTGGGCGCCATTTATTTGGATAAAGGCTACAACGAGACACGGAGTGTGCTGCTTAAATTTCTGATTCAACATGAATTGACCGAAACCATTCATGACGAGGTAGACGCCAAAAGTCGACTACACGAATGGTGTCAAAAGAACAAAAAGACCTTGTCCTTTGAAGTCATTTCCCATCAACAAAATCAAGGCACCAGCTTGTACACCATCTCGGTAAAAATCGACCAAAACTCGATGGGCATTGGAAAGGGAAATTCCAAAAAAGCAGCCGAACAAATTGCAGCCAAACAGGCTTGTGAAAGTTTGATGATATAAAACTTTCATCGTGGAAATTCCATCCACATCATTCGTCCTCAATTTCCTTATTTTTGTGTCATGAGTTATCCAATGCATGATCACTTGGCCAAAGAATTATTGGCCATTCAAGAAGCCGGTCTTTTCAAACGCGAGCGCATCATCACCACGCCTCAAGACGCGGTAATCAAAACCACCGAAGGGCATGAAGTGCTGAACTTCTGCGCCAACAATTACTTGGGACTTTCCAGCCATCCGATGGTGGTACAAGCCGCTAAGGATGCCATTGACAGCCACGGATTTGGGATGTCCAGTGTCCGATTCATTTGTGGAACGCAAGACATCCACAAAACATTGGAAAAAAAGATTGCCGAATTCCTTCACACGGAAGATACCATTTTATATGCGGCTGCATTTGATGCTAATGGTGGAGTTTTCGAGCCCCTTTTGGGCGAAGAGGATGCCATCATCAGTGACGAATTGAATCACGCCTCGATCATCGATGGTGTGAGATTGTGCAAGGCACAGCGATTCAGATACAAAAACAACAACATGGAAGATTTGGAAACCCAGTTAAAAGCGGCTTCCAATGCTCGTTTCAAATTGATTGTTACCGATGGGGTTTTCTCCATGGACGGATATGTTGCTCAGTTGGATAAAATTTGTGATTTAGCACAACAATACGGAGCGATGGTCATGGTAGATGAATGCCATGCAACAGGCTTCATTGGAGCCACTGGAAGAGGATCCATTGAATTGCGCAATGTTCTGGGTCGTGTGGACATCATCACCGGAACTTTGGGTAAAGCTTTGGGTGGAGCCATGGGCGGATTTACCACCGGTAAAAAAGAAATTGTGGAAATGCTTCGTCAAAGAAGTAGACCTTATTTATTCTCCAACAGTTTAGCGCCAAGCATCGTTGGGGCATCCATTGCTGTTTTTGATTTGTTGTCCTCTACCACAACTTTGCGCGACAAACTGGAAAACAATATTCAACGGTTCAAAGCAGGAATAAAAGCTGCAGGATTTGACATCAAAGATGGAGAATCCGCTATTGTTCCGGTGATGTTATACGATGCAAAATTGGCTCAGGATTTTGCTGATGCCTTGTTGAAAGAAGGAATATATGTTATTGGATTCTTCTATCCCGTTGTAGCCAAGGGGCAAGCCCGAATTCGTGTTCAACTTTCTGCGGCACACGAACCAGAGCATATCGATCGTGCCGTTTCTGCTTTTACTAAAATTGGAAGACGTCTCAACGTAATCCAATGAACGAAAAATGGTTGATCATTGGACAGGGATTGGCCGGAAGTGTCCTCGCCCTCCAATGCCAACACCAGGGAATAGACTTTGAAATTTGGAATGATGAGACGCAATACTGCTCATCGAAATACGCGGCGGGATTGTGGAATCCCGTTTCGTTTAAGCGGATAACCGCACCGGAACACATCCATGAACTGTTGCATCATTGCACAACTTTTTTTGAAAGATGCAATGAGATATTGGAGGCAAAGAGCTTTCACCACTCCCCGATTCACCGCATATTCCCCGATGCCCAATATGGACGGGACTGGGACATGAAATCCATCTTAACCAAATACGAAAATTTACTAGGGGTACCCGACGAAAAGCTACCGCTCTGGCAACAGACTTTTCAAAGCGGTAGTGTGTTAACATCAGGCTGGCTCAATGTTCCCGAATTTTTGGAAAATACACGAAAATATTTTCAAAAAAGCAAGCAATATTTGAATCTGGGTAAAAATGAAATTGCAGAGCGGATAGCAGATCAAGAAGAGAAGAAAATCTATGGCCGCATCATTTTCTGCACCGGATTGGCCACACTGCCTGAAGTGTTTCAAAATATCCGAATCATTCCTAACAAAGGACATGTATTATCAATAAAAACAGATCAAGCCACCCCCCGACACATTGTACATTATGGCAACTTTTCGATACCTATGGATGACCATAGACTTCGCGTTGGATCCAGCTATGAATGGGAGAAATCCGACACCACTGTGGACGATAACATTGTGGATGAACTGACAAGAAAGTTGAAGGAATATTTGCCCATTGCATTCCATGTTGAAAGTGTACAAGTAGGATTGCGCCCTACTGTCATAGACAGAAACCCCATCATTGGGACGTTGCCAAAGCAACCTCAGTATGGGATATTCAATGGCTTAGGAACCAAAGGGGTTTTACAGGCACCACTCATGGCGCACCTGCTTTTGGATCATCTGACCAAAGGAGAACCCATTCCCAAATCATTCTCGATTGAACGATTTCTATCTTCAAAGAATTAACCTTTGTTGAGCGCATCGCTTTGGTCTGAAACTTAACTTTGCAAAAAAACATGATCAATAAAAAAGTAGAAAAAGCACTCAATGACCAAATATTGGTCGAAGCAGAGAGCAGCCATACCTATTTGGCCATGGCCACCTGGGCCGAGCGCCAAGGATTCCCAGGCACTGCGGCATTCTTATATGCCCACAGCGATGAAGAAAGAATGCACATGTTAAAGCTGGTCAAATTTGTCAACGACCGCGGAGGCAATTCCATCATTCCCGCCATCGGCAAACCTGCATTGCCATACAAGAACTTAAAAGATGTGTTCACAGCATTACTGAACCATGAGCAAAAAGTGACCATGGAAATTCACAAGGTGGTGGATGTGTGTCTCAAGGAAAAAGACTACACCACACACAATTTCATGCAATGGTATGTATCTGAGCAAATCGAAGAAGAGACCTTGGCCCGAAATATTTTAGACCGTTTGCACCTCTTGGGAGACGAGAAAAGCAGCCTTTATTTGTTCGACCGCGATCTGGAAACCGTCGCGGTGAGTGAAGGAAACGGCAAGTGAGTGAATTAACATTCCATCGTTTATGGAATGGTCCGACACCATTGAATTTTAGGGGCTTCGGCCCCTATTTTCGTACTATGTCCAAGACCATTCTAAAACTATCGTTGGTGTTGCTGGGGATGTTCATCTCCTTTGGACTATTGGCGCAAAAAATTGATGAGAGCGACACCCGATCGATGATGGAAGCCAACTTCTTGTATCAATTTGCCAACAACAATCAATGGCCCAGCTCCATGAAAAAGGGCAGTTTTAAGATTGTCATCATGGGCAACGAAGCAGTATATGAGCACTTCGTTGCCAAGTATAAAAACCAGACCATTGGACTACAGCCCATCGAAGTGATGCAGAGTCAATCGACCCAACAGCTGCCGGGTCAAGTCCATTTGGTTTTTGTCGATAAAACCAAAAAGGCGGAATGGAATCAATTGCAAAAGTTATTGAAAGACAAATCCACACTCATGGTGAGCAATTGGGACGGGGCATTATCTACCGGAGCACACATCAATTTTAAGTCGGTTAATGGCAGCGTTCGATATGAGTTAAACGAAGTGGCCATGAACGAGGACCAAATACAACCAGGAATAAAAATCATGCAATGGCGCGTCAATCAGTAATATCGATCATTACCCTTGTTGTGACGATGGTGCTTTCAGCAACATTGTTGGGACAACATCCGCTGACAGATCAAGTAGTCGCACAATATGAAATGGACAAAAACCCATTGAAGTCATTGGAGCAAATGCGCCAAATCTTCCCTGTCGAAAAAAATGAAGCCTATGCTCATTTCACCTTGGGATACCTGCTCAAAGAGTGTTATAAAACACAACCGGAAACAGACACAAAAGAGCAATATCGAGAAAACGCATTGCTTGCTTTTGAAGAAGCTTTGCGCTTGAATGCGACAAGAGATCAATCCCTGCAGGACAACATCAACAAGGCGCAAAAATTCATAGTGAGCACCCTGTACAATGATGCTTTGTTAAAAGCCAAACAATTCCAAATGGGCAATGAAGTCAGTGCTGACGCAGCTTACGATTATTTTGAATCTTGGAATAAAAAAAGCCTCACCCCACAATCTTCGCGCGCGCTGCGCATTGAATTTGAGAAGAAAAAAGCTGAACGTTATTATGAGTTTTGGGAATCCGATGCCCAGCAAATCCAATGGCTCAACCTATGTGTTCAGCTGTATGAAAAGATTTTAAGAGAAGATCCGACAGATTGTGAGGCCATGAACAACACAGCCATCATTTATTACAACATCGGTGTTTTCAAGATCAAACAAATTGACGCCAATGTTGAATTTGATGCCTTGATGAAGATCCAGGATGATGCATTGGCCTTGTTTCACCAAGCCTTACCCTATGCACAAGCCACTTTTGCCGACTGTCCAAAAAGTGCTACGCAATACAAAGCACTGATGTTTATCTATCGCGCCATTGGCAATGATGAGCGTTTCCTTCAATTGCAGCAAGAGTATAAAAACCAATACCCAGAGGACTGATGCGCAAATGGCGATTTACCATACCCTTACGTTTATCCTTAGGATTTGGGATTTTCATCTTGGTCCTTATGATTGCATTGTTCTTCGTGCAAAACACGCTGAGCAAGGCGGAGAAAATCAACCACCAAATGAACAACATTCATTTGCCTGCATTGACTTTGAACAGAAATTTATTGCTCAGCATAGAACAATCGTTTGATCTTGCCAAACAATGGGCCTATGTTCAAAGAAATGAAGACCACATTGAGAGAAGAACTTTCATCGCACTCTGTGATTCCATCATTCCCCATCAAATATCTGCCATTCAAGAGCAGCACCAACTTTGGTCTGAAAAACAAAAAGAAGAGTGGGCACTTGTGATTGGTCATTGGAAACTCCTCAATGAGAAATACACCAAACTAAGAGAGACCCTATGCTGCTTTGATAGCTACAATGACCCAATGAACATCATGTTGTCCGAGGACCTTTTTCTTCAAGGAACAGAAATTCCTTTTGAAGTGGAAAGAACTCAATTCCTCCTGCAAAATCTGCTCAAGCAATTTAAAGAAGCCATCTCAGAAGAAAGAGAGTCCATGAATCATTCATTTGATGATCTCTATTATCTGTTGTCTCTTTTTGGTGTCATCATCATTCTGCTGGGAATCACCATTGCTTATTTTACCAGCCAATCCATTACTTCACGTGTCCGAAAAATCAGAAGAAGTCTCAAAAAATTATCCCTTGGCATTTATGGCGAAGAAGAATTGCCCAAATTCAATGATGAGATTGGCGACATGAGTACAGCCTTGGAAAAATTGAAGCAAAATTTTAAGCGTACCAAAAACTTTGCAACAGAAATAGGAAAGGGCAACCTGGACGCTTCTTTTGAGCCACTGTCCAAGGATGACGAAATGGGAAAAGCGCTGCTTCGAATGAAAGAGGATCTCTCGTTTTATCGAAATCGAATGGAAGAAAAAGTGGCTGAACAAACCCAAGAGATTACGTTACAAAAAAACACAGCAGAGGCACAAAAAGAAAAAATCCAATCGCTTTATGCCGATTTAAAATCGAGCATTTCCTATGCGAAAAGATTGCAAGACTCCATTCTACCTGAAACCGCATCGATACAGAAAATTTTTCCGGAGCACTTCATTGTTTACCTGCCCAAAGATGTGGTCTCAGGAGACTTTTATTGGTTCCAACAACAAGGCAATAAAAAACTTTTTGCCGCAGCAGATTGCACCGGTCATGGGGTTCCTGGTGCCTTCATGAGTCTCATTGCGCACAATGCCTTGAACCATGTCACCAAGGTGTATACAAAGCCGGGGCAAATCCTCAATCAAGTAAACCGCATTGCCAATGCTGCTTTCAATGCGCACAATGACAACCCCATCAAAGATGGAATGGACATTGCCTTGTGCTCTGTCGATGAAGAGAATTTGTTGCTCGAGTTTTCTGGTGCACAAAACGAAGCCATCATTGTTCGTGATGGAGCCTGCATTGAATTAAAAGGAGATAAAAAGAGCATCGGAAATGATGCCAACACCCACAATGTATTCACCACCCAAAGTTTCGCCTTACAGAAACAAGACATGGTCTATGTATTCAGTGATGGATTCGCAGATCAATTCGGTGGGCCATCGCAGAAAAAATTCATGCGCAAAGCTTTGAAAGAATTGCTCGTTCACATTGCAACGGATAACCATTTGGTGCAAAGAGAAAAGTTACTACAAGCTTTTTCAGCATGGAGAGGAGAGGGTGAACAAACGGACGATGTCCTCGTGATTGGTGTTCGAATCGTTTAAGTCGCTTTACAAAAAACCTTTGGGAATTTCACAAACAGGAATGGCTTGCATTTTATGCTGGTTGTTGTTGTGCATGCGCATATAAATGGCCAGCACTTCCCACTCCCGTGCTGAAAGCGATTGGCCAACATGAGCACTTGGCTTTTGCCAACGACCATTGACACTTTCACCATTTAATTCCAACCAATCCATGGCCCATTCCAACTCGGGATACGTAGCACCCATTTGATCTTCATCGGATCGATCATCCTGCCAAAGTCCATCCGTTGGAGGAGCAATAAGAATATCCTCCTGAACACCGAGATACTTGGCCAAGGCAAAAACCTCCGTTTTTTTGAGACCTGCAATTGGAGAGAGGTCTACTCCACCGTCTCCATATTTGGTATAAAAGCCAACGCCAAAATCTTCCACTTTATTTCCGGTACCCGCCACCAAAGCATGGTGTATTCCTGCATGATAGTACAAAGTGGTCATGCGCAAGCGAGAACGTGTATTGGCCAAAGCCAAATGTTGAACATGCTCATCTTCCGCCCGCATCCAAGATCCCACCAAAGCCTCAAAAGCTTCTGTCAACGGAACAGTCATTCCGTTTACGTTATCAAAACGGGTTTTCAGTTGTGCGATGTGATTGAGCGCACGCGAAACTTGCAGCGGCGGTTGATGAATGGGCAATTCCAAACAAAGGGTAGGCGCACCTGTCATGGCGCACAAGGTGGAAGTCAGCGCAGAATCAATTCCTCCGCTGATGCCAACAACAAATCCTTTCTGGCCAGAAGCTTGAAGATACTCCTTGAGCCATCCAACAATGTGGTTTGCTACTTGATCGTGTTGCATTAAAAGATAATCCCAACGTTCAACTGAACCTGATTCATCAGTATTTTCTTGTCCACGAAAACGGGAGATTTATCGCCATTATTAAAAGCCACAACTCCATTTTTGTATTTTATCACTTGGTCGCCGTTATCATAGGCGCTCAATAATCCACCATTGTAAGTTATTCCGTAAGAAAATAATGTTGATCCAGAAATCGGGTACTCAGCACCTGCCGCAATGATCATACTAACCCGGAAAGGATTCAACTCAGACTTGATATCCAACTGATCATCAGAATTCTCTTTGAGACTTGCTCCACTAAAGGGGCCATTATTCGCAGCATCCAATTGCTCATAGACATCGGTCACCTTCTCATCCGCATAACCCGAAAGCAAATAACCGATACCCACACCAAATTGACCCCAATACACCATCTTTCCAATCATAGAAGTTCGCAATTTCAAGGTCAAAGGCATTTCCACGTACTTCACTTTGCTGTAATCCCTTTTCACATATTGAATGGTAGGAATTGAACCCGACTCAGAATACAATCTGGTGTATTCTGCATGACCTCCAAATTCAATCATATTCAAACCAAATCCAATGGCGTAATTCTCAGAGAACATGCGGTCAAAAATCAAACCGTAACCAAATCGAACTGGACGTCCATTGGTCGAAATGTCACCAACATCAGTTTTCAAAAAACCTACCGATGGAGACAATTTAATGCCGATCTTGAAGGATTTGGTTTGCGCAGAGACAATGGTCGTAATGGCCAAAGCCAAAACCAAGAAAACGATTTTTTTCATGATCAATGTATTTTAGTTAATCTTGCAATGTTATTCGCTCAAATCTAATGATGAAATTCTTGATTCACCAATGTTTTTTTTACACATCAATGCTGCTTCTGTTATCGGGATGCGGTGGATGTGAAAGTCAAAGAAAAGACCCCCGTCAAGAACAAATTGAGGATCAATTGCTAATTACTCCCTTGTCAACTTTTCGGTTGGATCAAATGGTTTTTGACCATCCGGATCGCGCAGACTTTCGATCCTCCATCCAAAAATTGCCCAATGATATTGCCGGCATTTATCTGGAACAAATCATGGGGATGGGCCCATCAGCAGACAGTGTTACTTGGGAAACCTTAAAACGCTTTGCCCAATTCAAAGACATGCGGGATTTGCAGGCAGCTTCCGTTGAGATTCACACCAATGAAAAAATCAACGATTACGAAAAAGAATTGGCCACCTCATTTGCTCGTTTAAAAGTGCTGTTACCCAAAGAGCAAAACCCCAACATCATCTGGATGAACGCTGGACTGGCCGCGGCTTCTTTTGCTGTAAAAAACAACCTTTTCATTGGACTGGATTATTACATCTATCCACATCCATTGGTAAAAGAATTTCCGCCTGAGCGCTTTCCCAATTACAAAAGAGCCAACATGGACGCACGCTACTTGTGCTCCAATGCCCTTTTCAATTGGTTGTCTCATCGCTATGATGCCTACGACTCCATCCCTCCTGAAAAAAATGACTTTCTCAGCTCATTGATTTATTCTGGAAAAATCATGTATGCCTTGGGGGTAGTTCAACCAGAAATTGCGGACTCCACTCACCTGATGTGGAGCAAAAAAGAATGGGACTGGGCCAATGAAAATGAGTTGAACATTTGGAAAGAGATTGCCAGACAAGATGTTCTTTTTGCCACCAAAAAAGAAGAAATAGCCAAGTGGTTCAATGAAGCACCTTTCACCAATGCTGGAAATTTGCCCGCGGGTGCCAGTCCACAATTGGGATTGTGGATGGGATGGAAAATTGTTTCCTCCTACATGATCAAAAATCCCAACGTAACTTTGGAGCAGTTGTGGAGAGAAAGAAACAATCAAAAAATACTCAGCGCTTACAAACCTGAACTTTAATCATGAGCCAATCAGCCATTAACATTCAAATTGAATTAGATAACAACAAGGTAGCCGAAAAAATTCTTTGGGAAGCTACTGATGCCGGTGAACAACGCGAAGCCAAAGCCATGATTCTGGGATTCTGGGACAAACAAGAAAAGAACACCATGCGCATTGACCTTTGGACCAAAGAAATGACCGTAGATGAAATGAAGTTCTTTGTCCATCAAACCCTACTGACTTTATCCGATAGTTTTGAAAGATCAACAGGCGACACACGCATGGCCGCAACCATGAAGGATTTCTGTGAGTACTATGCGGAAAAAATGAATTTGAATCCGGGAGTCTAACGACTTCTCACAAGGAAGTAATCTTCCTCGATGGATTCTTCATTCATGTCCTGACCTTCCAAATGAATAAACAAAGTATCATGGGACAACCGGTACAGTATGTTTCGTGGAAAATCATGTTGCGGATTGGAAACGAGCATCGAGGATGCATCCCAAGATTTTACTTCAAAACAGGTAGGATTCTTGGCCATTGATGGATGGGCTTGATAATACCAGCCGCTGTCTGTTTCAGCAACCATCATGCGTTCGGTGAGCGATTTTTGGCCCTCTTCTATCCACTCACCCATTCCTTCCCAACCTTGATCACAAGCCTTCCATGTTTCACAAATCTCAGCTTCGCCCGAGGAAGGCCCGCACCATGTACCCTCCAATTGATTCATGAAAGAAGCGGGTGTTGTGCAAGAACACAACAAAACAGAAAAGATCCAAAATCCTCTTTTCATTGAATCAGACAGATTATCACCCATTTTTCAGGAATCGATTCGAAATAATAGATGGGCTCTCCCCATTTGTCTTTGACCTTTAAGGTTTGGCCATCGATGAAATACAATGCTTGTCCCCATTTGTCTTTTTGCTTGATTGTTTGCCCATCAAAATAATACAGGGCATCGCCCCACTTGTCCTTCTGCTTCACCGTTAATCCATCAAAATAAAAAAGAGCATCACTCCATTTGTCCTTGGTCCTGATGGTAACGCCATCCCAATAATAAAGGGGCTCACCCCATTTATCTTTTACTTTTAAAACTTGTCCATCAATAAAAACAACAGACTGCCCCCAGCGATCCTTGATATGAACCGATTGAGAAATTGCACTTTTTACAATAAGTAAAAGTGAAAAGAACATCATATGAAAAATAATTCTATATTGCATCGCTTAACCGATTAATACAGCAAGGTAATGAATTCACAACAAAAAAAGGCGTTTAGCGCTTTGATCTTGGTCTTTTTCTTTTGGGGCTTTGTCGCCGCAGGAAACGACATTCTGATTCCTGTTTTCAAAAAACTTTTGGACTTGAATCAGATCCAATCGCAAATGGTCTCTTTTGCTTTTTACGTAGCCTATACAGTAGGGTCCATTGCTTACATCGTGATTTCTAAAATCAGAAAAAAGGACATACTCGCCTCCATTGGATACCGCAAAGGATTGGCCCTTGGTTTGGCCATCAGCGCTTTGGGAACAGGACTGTTTTATCCTGCTGCAGAGTATTATGTAAAAGCCGAACAAGAATACCAAGCCAAATTAACGGACTACTATTTCCGCATGAACATGATGGCCCATGGTCAATTGACCACTGAATACGCCGAGGCCAATGCATTAATGGAAGATCAGGCCAAAGCCGAGTTCAAATCAGAAAAGAACATCACGTTTGTGATTTTCATTTCGGGATTATTCATTGTCGGATTGGGATTTTCCTTGCAACAAACCGTTGCCAATCCTTTGGCCATTATTTTGGGCAATCCTGATCAAGGCAGTCAGCGACTTAGCCTAGCGGGGGGCATCAACAACATTGGAACAACCATTGGTCCGCTCATTGTTGCCTTTGCCATTTTTGGCAAAGTGGGCAGCAATACCGCGATGGACATGAACGCGGTTAAGTTTCCTTACTTGATTTTGGGATTGGCCTTTTTATTGGCTGCCTATTTCTTCTTGAAAAGTTCAATACCCGATCAGCTTGAACAACAAGAAGTAGACATCAAAGACAACAAGAGTGTTTTCCGTTTCCCACAATTGTGGTTGGGAATGATCGCCATCTTTGTCTACGTTGGAGTAGAAGTTTCCACCGCCTCCAACCTTCCAGAATTCATGAAACAAAAATTACATGTTTCGGAGGAAAGCATCGCGCCCTATGTTTCCTTGTTCTGGGCCAGTTTGATGATTGGACGTTGGACTTCAGCGGGATTGGTCTTTGCCAAAGACAACACACAAAAAATGCTGTTTAGAATTGGACTACCCTATGCTGCTTTCGGAATTTTCCTTTTGGTGAATGCCATCGCCGGTCACGACCTCACCATCTTCTATCCATACGCTGGAATCATTTTGATCTTGATCTTGGGTGATTTCTTGAGTCAAGGAAATCCTTCTCGTCAATTGTTGATATACTCCCTTTTGGGCATTGGTTCTTTGTTGGTGGGTATTTTTGGGGAAGGCATGGTCAGTGCTTATGCATTCATCAGTGTCGGGTTGTTCTGCAGCACCCTATGGCCCTGCATTTATACCTTGGCCATTTCTGGATTGGGACACCAAACCAATCAAGGCTCAGGCTTCTTGATCATGATGATCATGGGAGGTGGTTTTATCAGTGTCACCCAAGGTGCTTTGGCTGAAGTTCCTACCATAGGCATCCAAGCCTCGTATTGGGTTGGAGTGGCCTGTTTTGCCTACCTGGCTTTCTACGGATTCAAGGTGGCGCAAATCCTCAAAAAACAAGGTGTTGCTTTGACGGCAGTTGAGGGCGGAGGGCATTAAGCGTTAAATACTGCAAAAGCCTCCCTTCGGACATCAGGATTTATCAAGTTTAGACATTGTTTGGATATGGCTATGCCTTATTTTTGAGGCATAATCCTTAAACAATGAAAAAAAGAATTTTGCTTTTCTTGGCCGCTGCTTTCATCGGTCAATTGGGGATGGCGCAACAGATTAAATTTTCAGAATACAATTTGAAAAATGGTCTGCATGTGATCTTACATGAAGACCACAGCACACCAATTGTTGCCGTCACCGTATTGTATCACGTTGGTTCTAAAAATGAGCAGGTCGGTCGCACCGGCATGGCGCACTTTTTTGAGCATTTGCTTTTTGAAGGCTCAGACAACATTGGTCGCGGCGAATACGCCAAATATGTTGAGAATGCAGGTGGTGGTTTGAACGCCAATACTTCTCAGGACAGAACGTTTTATTATGACCTCCTTCCCAGTAACCAATTGGAATTGGGATTGTGGTTGGAAAGTGAGCGCATGATGCACGCTAAAGTTGAAAAAGAAGGTATCGAGACCCAAAGAGAGGTTGTGAAAGAAGAAAAGCGTCAGCGTTATGACAATCAGCCCTACGGAAATTTGTTTCCTGAAACTTTGAAGCGTGCCTATAAAAGCAATACCTACGCTTGGGCGCCGATTGGAAGTTTGGATGACTTGAATGCCGCAAAAGATCAAGACTTTGTGGATTTCTACCACACTTACTATGTTCCCAACAATGCCGTTCTCAGCATCGCTGGCGACTTCAATCCTGAGCAAATCAAAAAACTCATCGATAGCTATTTCGGAGAAATTCCAAGAGGCAAAGACATCGTACGTCCTACGTTCAAAGAAGAACCCAAAGGTGAAGTCAGAGACGTTATCAAGGTCAAAGATCAATTGCCTTTGTTGGTTCAAGCATACCGCATTCCTGCCCAAGGCACCAATGAATTTTATGCAGTTGACATGTTGAACACATTATTGTCTAATGGAGAAAGTTCTCGATTGAACAAGAGCATCGTAGACGATCAGGAGTTGGCGATGTATTGCGGAGCATTCACCTTTAACCTAGAAGATCCAGGGTTGACTTTGGCATTTGCCATGGCCAACATGGGGGTTGAAACGCAAAACCTTGAAAATGCCATCAATGCTGAAGTGGACAAATTAAAAACCACTCCCATTACGGATGGAGAATACCAAAAATTGCGCAACCAAATTGAAAGTGATTTCATCTCCAGAAACTCGAGTATGGCGGGAATTGCAGAAAGCTTGGCCAATTACTACACCTATTACGGCGAAACCAATTTGATCAACACAGAAATTGATCGCTACATGAAAGTAACCAAGGAGGACATGATGAAAGCGGCTCAGAAATACTACACTCCTGAGAACCGCGTAACGCTTTATTTCGAGCATGACCCAAGTCTTTTAAAACAATAATCTCTAGTCTACTCATTCATGAAAAAATATATTTTATCCATTTTCGCACTGATGATTGCAGTAGCGGGAATGACCCAAAAAGTTGACCGCAGCAAAGCACCTGCTGCTGGCCCTGCGCCCAAGATTCAAATTGGATCTTACCAAACCTTTACCATGGACAATGGCTTAAAAGTCATTGTCGTTGAAAACCACAAACTGCCCAACGTTTCTTATTCATTGCAATTGGAAATAGATCCCATCAAAGAAGGAGAAAAAGCAGGGTATGTTTCTTTCGCAGGAGACATGATGTCCAAAGGAACTTCTACCCGTTCCAAAGATGAAATCACCTCTTCCATTGACTTTATTGGTGCGCAATTCTCCAGCGGTGCTGAAGGCATCTATGGTTCTTGTTTGACCAAGCACAGTGAGAAAATGTTGGAGATTTTCTCTGATGTTCTTATGAATCCTTCCTTTCCCGAAACGGAATTGGAAAAGGCCAAGAAGAAGACCACCAGTGGTTTGATTTCAGAAAAAACTGATCCCAATTCTATTTCTTCTAAAATTGGGAACATGGTTACCTATGGCAAAAACCATCCCTATGGCGAGCAAATGACAGAGGAAACGGTGAAGAACATCACCCGTGAAGACATTGTCAATTATTACAACAATTACTTCAAGCCCAACGTGGCGTATTTAATCATTGTCGGTGACATCACCATGGAAACCGCCAAAGCACAAGCCACCAAATATTTTGCCTCTTGGACAAGAGGCGATGTGCCAAAAATGAAATTCCGCGCGCCCAAGTTACCTGGTGGCAACGAAGTAGTTTTTGTTCCCATGCCCGGAGCCGTGCAGTCTGTCATCAACATTACCTACCCCATCGATTTGGTTCCCACCACACAAGATGCTTTGGTAGCTTCAGTATTGAACAATATTCTTGGTGGTAGTGGATTCCAAACCCGATTGATGCAAAACTTAAGAGAGGATAAGGCTTATACATACGGAGCTTATTCAGACATCGCAGCCGATGACTACGTTGGAAATTTCAGTGCGGGAGCCAGTGTACGCAACGAGGTAACGGACAGTTCCATTACCCAATTCATGTTCGAAATTGGACGATTGACCACAGAATTGGTGGACGACAAGACATTGCAAATTGTCAAGAACATCATGACTGGACAGTTTGCGCGTTCATTGGAGCGTCCTCAAACCGTAGCGCGTTTTGCTAAAAACATAGACAAGTACGGATTGCCCAAGAACTTCTATGAAACCTATTTGGAACGCTTGAATGCCGTTACTGCTCAAGACATCTTGACCTTGGCAAAGCGCGTATTGTTGCCCAATAACGCTTATATCACCGTTGTCGGAAACAAAGAAATTGAAAGCAAAATCACCGCCTTTGATGAAGACGGAAAAATCTTAAAGTTCAACCCTGACGGAAGTGTATTTGTAGACATGCGTCCAGCACCTGCTGACGTTACGACGCAAGTTGTCTTCAATAACTACATCCAAGCAGTTGGAGGAAAAGATAAAATCGCCAAGATCAAATCTTTTGAGCAAAAAGGGAAATTTGATGTGGGCATGGCCAAATTGGACATGCAAAGTGTTTGCATCGCCAATACTGCCCTGCGCATGGTGGTATCCATGAACGGAAATGCCATGATGACACAAACTTGGGATGGCACCAAAATGCAAATCTCTCAAATGGGACAAAGCATGGAAGCGGGTGAGTCTGAAATCCTTCAAGCCAAAATCCAAAGCGATTTATTGGCTGAATTGCACTACGCCGACTTTGGTATACAATCACAATTAAAAGGTATTGAAGTGGTGAATGGTGCAGATATGTATGTGGTGGAAAACAACTATGCAAATGGACTGGTATCCACTGATTATTTTGATGTGAAAACGGGGCTCCGCATGAAAACCATCACCGTGCAGAAAGTGGG
>JBDKGG010000086.1:0-7543 GCA_039798325.1 Bacteroidota bacterium | reverse complement strand
CATTCATCATTCCCAACATGATACACAACCAACTTGGAATGGCGTAAATCAAAAAGAAAACATCATTGCGCTCAAACATTTTTTGATGCGGGACGTGGTGATCCTCATGAAAGTACCACATGAAACCATGCATCACAAATCGATGCGTGGACCAAGCCATGAACTCCATGATGAAAAAAGTGGCCAGTGTAATTAAGATGCCCATTGGTATTTTTTTTCGATGCTTTGCACAACTTGTTGGAATGCAATTTTAAACCATTCCGTGAACATTTGGGGTTGAGTAACCATCAAACTTGAAATTTCTGGAATAGAAAAATAACGCCAATCAGCCACTTCCTCAGGGTTGGGTTGTGGTGCTCCATTGAATTGGCCAATGTAAACATGATCCAATTCATGTTCGGTTAGATTATTATCCAATTTCGCTTTGTACAAGAAGCTAAAGGCAAATTCAAGCGGACATTGGATGCCCATTTCTTGCTGCAATTTTTCTTGCAATGTATACTCAATGGCAATGCCGGGCATTGGATGGCTGCAACAAGCGTTGGTCCACAATCCGCCACTGTGGTATTTGGTTAATGCCCTTCTATGCAAAAGCATTTCACCTTCGGGGTTGAAAAGGAAAATGGAAAAAGCTCTGTGCAAAAGGCCCTCTTCATGTGCGAGCATTTTTTCACAGCGACCGACCTCTTGGTCAGCTTCATTTACCAAAATTACATCTATCATTTGATGTTGGCTAATTGTGTTTTTATATCGTTTGGAACATGGGAATTCATCACCATGAACTGAATGGCTTTTTTCCAATAGGATACTTTTGTTGTTACAAATTGCAACTTGAAATGGTCCAGTATGACCTTTGCGTCTTCTTCTATATGGTCATGGTATCCCAAGAACCATGGACTTTTACATTGCAGCGTGAGTCTGATGAAACGACATTCTGTATTCCATGGATTCTTCCGAAGACAGGTTTCAAGCAAATCTTTTCCCTGATTAAAATATTGTAACTTGTCATTGGGAAGGGAAGCCAAGTCAGCTTTTAACATGACTGCAGCAGCTCGATAAGCCTCCATCGAGGGCGCATTTCCAATTTGCCTTTCTACCAAGTCGATGAAAGTTTTCTTCTTCGAAGTTTCATCCAAATCAAACCACAGGCCTCTTATTTCATCATTGGCCAATCCCCATTGGTTGAAATGGAGCAAGAATGAAATCAAGAGCAAACGAATCATAGCAAATTCAAATTGTGTTTTAGAAATGAACCAAACATGAGGGACAGTTTTTTGGGATTGGGAATGCGTATCCTTTCTTGCATGATGGTCTGGGCATCCAATCCTTGAATCTTATGAAATAGTTTCAAGTAATACGTATAAGCCAAGTAAACACCATAGCGAGCTTCCTTAGGCAATTGAACGATGCCGCGGTAGGCTTCACGGAAATCCTCGGCAATTTCATGCTCAATCAATCGCTTGGTATCGTTGTCAAAATACTGCATGTCAATATTGGGAAAGTACACCCGTCCCAATTGTTCAAAGTCAGCATTCAAGTCTCTCAGGAAATTGATTTTTTGAAAGGCTGCACCCAATTTCATGGCCGCCGGCTTGAGCTTTTGGTAGTTTTGTTCATTTCCTCGGGTAAATACGCGCAAACACATGAGCCCGACAACTTCTGCCGATCCAAGGATATATTGCTCATACTGATCTCTGGTGTATTCAACATCCTCCAAATCCATTTCCATGCTTTTTAAGAAGGTGTCGGTAAGTGACCATTCAATGTTGTATTGATGGACAACGTGTTGATAGGCGTTTAAAATAGGATTCAAAGAGATTCTTTGCTCAATGGCTTCAACCGTATCCCTTCTGAACTTGCTGAGGAGGTAGGTTTTGTCGTGGTCGTGAAAGGTGTCCACGATTTCGTCGGCAAATCGAACGAATCCATAGATGGCATATATGGGGTCTCTAAATTCCTTGGACAAGGTTTTTATACCCAAACTAAAACTGGTGCTGTATGAAGTCGTTGTAATACGGCTGCATTTCACAGAGACATCATCAAATAATTCTTTTTTATTCATGCGCGCGAATGAAGGGTTTTGGATAATTCTGTAGCAGCAAGTTGACCGCTGATAATGCTTGGAGGTACGCCTGGTCCTGGAACGGTGAGCTGCCCTGCGTAGAACAGATTATCCACTTTATTGCTTTTCATTTTGGGTTTCAGAAATGCGGTTTGCATCAACGTGTTGGCCAACCCATAGGCATTTCCTTTATATGAGTTGTATTCCGATACAAATTCTTCATGCGCAAAGCTTCGCTTATGAACAACATGATTGCGAATGTCTACGCCCGTTTTCTTTTGTATTTGTGTGCACATTTTATTCCAGTACTGATCTCTAAGTTCTTCATCGGATTCGAGTCCAGGGGCTACAGGAATAAGTAAGAATATGTTTTCGCTTCCTTGTGGGGCGACCGTTGGGTCGGTTTTGGAAGGACAACAAAGGTAGAACAATGGATCGCTCGGCCATTGCGGATGGTCATATATTTCCTCGGCGTGCACATCAAAGGATTGATCAAAGAACAAATTGTGGTGCTGAAGGCCTGGCAATTGTGTGTTTAATCCCACGTAAAACAATAGGGAAGAGGGAGACATGATCCTGGATTCCCAGTAAGCAGTATTGTAGTGTCTTTTCTCTTTCGGTAGGAGTGTTTGCTCGATGTGATGATAGTCTGCACTGCCAATGACACCATCTACCTCTAAGGCATAATCTGCACCAATGACTTTATCGATAGAACGGCCATTGAAAGAAAAACCGGTAACAGCGGCGTTGGTTTTGAAGACAACACCCAAAGATTCAGCGAGTTGAATCATGGCCTCAGGAAGTTTGGCCATGCCGCCCATGGGGTACCAAGTCCCCAAGTTTAAATCAGCATGGTTCATGAGGCTGTAAAGGGCAGGCGTTTGTTGGGGTTTAGCCCCGAGGAATAATACTGGGAACTCCAACAGTTGTAACAATTGAGGATGCTTGAAATATTTTTTCAAATGAGATCGCATGTCCGTGAAGAGCTGGATTTTGAAAAGGGACTTTAAAATGTCCAAATCCATGAATTCAAAAATGCTGTGTGAGGGTTTACGGACAAATTTCCCCATGCCCGCTTCATATTTGAATTGGGCTTCAGATAGAAATTGCTTCAATGCTTTTCCCGCTCCAACTTCAATCTTTTCAAATACCGCTATCAAGGCATCACTGTTGGCAGGAATATCCACGTGGCCTTCTTGAATAAAAACGCGATATCCTGGGTCCAGTTGTATCAGATCAAAGTAGTCTTTGGTACGCTTGCCAAAATCATTGAAGAATTCTTCCATGACCTCGGGCATCCAATACCAGCTGGGCCCCATATCAAAAGTAAAACCATCAGCGGAATAGCTTCTTCCTCTTCCCCCTGCTTTCTCATTCTTCTCAAGCACGGTTACTTGATAGCCGGCTTTGGCCAAATAGCAAGCAGCAGACAGACCACTAAAGCCGCTACCGATTACTACAATGTGTTTTGTTTTATCTTTTTCCACTTAACCTTAAACAAATTAAGGTCATTATTGTTCAAAGCGGAATTATTTAACACGAATCTTTTGCCCCACCCGCAAAACGCTGCTGGGTCTAAGTCCGTTTAGCTTACAAAGCTTCGATACAGAGGTTCCGTATTTGCGGGCAATAACATTCAGGGTGTCACCTCTTTTGACACTGTGGTACTTGCCTCCTTTGGAGGTGGTTTTTCCTTTTTTTCCTTTCTTACTGGTGGGTACAGGTTTTTTGGAATTGAGTTTGGTCAAATAAAATTCAGCAGTTTTGATTTTGCCCTGAGGAACATCCAGGATCAGCGCAGGATCAATGGCATTGCCACGGTAACGAAATTCAAAATGCAAGTGAGCACCATAGGATCTTCCAGTATTCCCACCAAGTCCAACGATTTGACCGTTTTGAATCCATTGACCCGGTTGCACAAATCGTGCTTCCATATGGGCGTACAAGGTCTCCAGTCCATTTTTGTGTCGGATGACCACCACGTTTCCATAAGAAGGACTGTAATGTGAAATTCTGACCATGCCTTCAAAAGCGGCCATGACAGGCTCACCGGTTCTTAATCCAAGGTCCAAGCCGTTGTGATTGCGTCCCCAACGGGGTCCGAAAGGAGAGGTAATTCTGGGATGCTGCGTAGGAAATGAGAAATCACATGAATCAAAGGTTAGGGTGAAGAGCAAAGAATCCAAGTCCCAATTGAGCTCTTCTACTTGATGAATTGCTTTGTTGTCCCAACGGTCATCCATTAGGTAGCCCGGAATGATTTCCAATGAGTCCTCAAAAGAAGTGATCTTCAAATCAATGGCTGGTGCCGCTTCATACGTGTAAATGTGATCAAAGAGATTCAAGTCTACTTCAGAGATCAATTGAGCAGGATTGATGGCACTGATTTGAATGATGGAATCTTCCTCTTCTTCCTCGTCAGGCTCTGTGATGAGCGTTGTGCAGTGATTTAACCACTTTGAAGAATCCGCCATGAGCTCAATAGCCGATTCCACCTGTCCCAACATGATCTTAGGAAGGGCCAGAACCAACGCGATGAGCAAAAGTTGACGCATGGTTACAAAAATAGGGCGAATCAAATGCCTTTTCATGGGCATGTGAATAGTTTCCTTCAAATCAATGTTAATGAAATGGTCTATTTTTGTGTCATGGAAAATTACCAAGTAGATGTGCTTTGCATAGCTGCACACCCAGATGATGTCGAAATATCTGCAGGAGGAACAGTGGCGAAAATGATTTCACAAGGCTACAAAGTGGCCATTGTGGATTTGACGCAAGGAGAGTTGGGCAGCAGAGGAAGTGGTCCTTTGCGCATGGAGGAGGCGGCGGAAGCCTCAAGAATCTTGTCCGTTCATCACCGAGAAAATTTGGGATTGAAAGATGGCTATTTTCAATACAATGAGGAGAGCCTGAATCAAATCATTGAGGTTGTCCGAAAGTACAAACCGTCCATTGTTCTCACCAATGCGCTGCATGATCGTCACCCAGATCATGCAAGAGCGGCTAAGTTGGTCAGTGATGCTTGTTTTTATAGTGGTTTGAATAAGATCAATGGCTTGCCGAATTGGCGCCCCAAGGCGGTCTATCATTTCAATCAAGATTATTACAACCAACCAGATTTTGTGGTGGATGTCACAGATTTTTGGCAAGTTAAAATGGATTCACTCATGGCTTATCGGAGTCAATTTTATGCCCCCAACTCCAAAGAACCTGAAACACCCATTTCTGGTCAGGGATTTTTTGATTACTTGAGGGCCAGAGCCATTGATTTTGGTCGTCCTGCAGGATTTGAGTTGGCAGAGGGATTTCAAGTAGCCCGTGTCATGGGTGTAGAGGATATTATGAAATTGAAATAAAAAAGATGCCGCATTGTTTGGTAATCGCCAAAATCTGTGTTTTCTTTGCACCCGCTTAAACGGTGACTTTAGCTCAGTTGGTTAGAGCATCAGATTGTGGTTCTGAGGGTCGTGGGTTCGAACCCCATAAGTCACCCAAAAGGGGATAAACAAGTGAAAACAAGTTGTCCCCTTTTTTTATGCTACAATATTTTTCGGAACGTGAGATTGAGTCGGGGATGAAGGATGCTTTTTCTTTTGGGCAATTCATGCCACCATCTTTTTTGCATATTCTTCATCAACATTAAATCTCCATGATTGAGGAGGACATCTATGGTTTGATTTCTTTCGGGGCATGTAAATCGGATGAGCCGACTGGCACCAAAAGATACAGAGGCAATCATGTGCTGATCGATCTCGGGTTCATTGTCGCGGTGTTTTCCCATGCTGTCTTGTCCATTGCGGTAGTAGTTGATCAATACCGCATTGAATGGGAAGCTGCATCGTTCGGAAATTTCTCGGTTCATTTCTTGAATCAACGGAGTCATTTTTTGCTCCTGCCAACGAATATCGCTGTATTGGTAAGGAGGGCCCATCCAAGCCGTTAACCTGGGTTCAAGATGTTTTTTTCCAAATACGGTGATGGTATTTTGCGTCAATGCTATTTTATCCCTTTCAAGAATGAAATCTGGACAAAGGGCAGAACACAAATGAGAAAAGTAGTCTTGAAGAACAACCAAAGATTCTTGACCATCTTCCCAGTATGAGATGGTGTTTGAAGTGGACATCAGGAGGCTTGTTGGTTCTCTCTTTTGGGTGGTGTTTCTTCTTGAGCAGGAGTTGTAATGTCCATTTGATCCAATGGCGTTTGAACTTCTTTTTGAATGTCCTTGGCGCCTTTCATGATTTCATCTTGGACATCCTTGGCGGCATTGCGAAATTGATACACCGCCTTACCCATGGTTTGGGCCAAACTGGGAATACCCTTTGCCCCGAAAAACAAAAGATAAACAAAAAGTATGATGATGATTTCGCCCGTGCTCATGTTGCAAAAATAAGGGGCTCTAAGTGAGCCCCTTCATTTTATTCAAAATATTTTCAGCTTATTCAGCCGTTTTCTCTTCTTTTTTGCCCAACCAGCTGCGCATATCAACTACGATAGGTGTTGCGATGAATAGGGTAGAGTATACCCCTGAGATAACCCCGACGATCATCGCGAAGCAGAAACCTTTGATGTCATCACTTCCGAAGAAGAACATCACCAAAAGCGTCAACAATACAGTCATCGATGTGTTGATGGAACGACCCATGGTGCTGTTCAAAGCATCATTGATGGTAGACTTCAACTCAGGGTTGCGACGGGTGTTGAAATATTCACGGATACGGTCAAAGATAACCACGGTATCGTTGATGGAATATCCAATTACAGTCAAGATGGCTCCAATGAAGTTTTGGTTGACCTCCATGGAGAAGGGAACAACTCCGTTCAATAAGGTGAAGGCAGAAACTACCACCAAGGCATCATGCGCCAAGGCCGCTGCCGCACCAACTGCAAAGTCCCATTTTCTGAATCGAATGAAAATGTATATTCCAACCAAAACCAATCCGATAACCGTTGACCAAAGTGCCTCTTTGCGGAAGTCATCTGACATGGTAGCATCTACTTTGTAGGAAGAATCGATAACATACTTGGTTCCAGTTGCATCCAATGCTTCTTTCACCTTAGCCGTTACCATCTCGTCTACATTGTTGTCTTTTGAGTCAATCAAATAGTTGGTGGTGATTTTGAAAGACTTGTTGTCATTTCCGATGCTTTGTACAGAAGTAGCTGCAACGTTACCGTTTTCTTCAACCAAGGCATTGTTCAATGCGCCTCTCAATTGTTCAGCATCCAAAGCCATTTCATAGGTGACTTTGAATGAAGTACCTCCAGCAAAGTCAACACCCATGTTAAAGCCACGAGTAACCCATGAAACCATACCCGCTCCAATGATGATCAAAGAAATGGCATAGTACATTTTACGCTTGGTCACAAAGTCATAATTGATTTTGGTGAACCAATTCTTTGTAATCTCACTGTAAAAGGTGATTGGTTTTTTACTTTCTAAACGCTTGTACAAAATCAAACGAGAGATGATGATGGCAG
>JBDKGG010000085.1:0-54238 GCA_039798325.1 Bacteroidota bacterium | reverse complement strand
AAGACATCAAAGCCATATTAAAGAAGTTGGGTAGGGAAGATTTGGATGTGAAAGTAGAAGGAATTGGCGTACTCAATACCATTAAGTTGCAGTATGAAAATGAACCAGCCCGTCACAAGTTGCTGGACATTGTAGGAGACTTGGCCCTTACCGGTAGGTTCATTCGAGGTCATGTATTGGCGGCAAGACCCGGCCATTATGGTAACGTTGAATTTGCCAAGTTGATCAAGCAATTGATTAAAAAGGAGAAGTCGGAAGGTCCTCAATTTGATTTGTCCAAACCCGCTTTGTATGACATCAACGACATTTCTAAAATGCTGCCTCATCGATATCCATTTTTATTGGTAGATAAGATTTTAGAAATGAACGCAGATTCAATAGTCGGTGTAAAAAATGTGACGATGAACGAGCACTTTTTTCAAGGACACTTTCCCAATAATCCTGTAATGCCCGGTGTACTACAAATCGAAGCCATGGCTCAGGTTGGTGGTATTTTTGCATTGAGTCAAGTAGAAGATCCGGAGAATTATAGCACGTACTTCATGAAGATAGATGAAGTAAAATTCAAGCAAAAGGTTATCCCTGGAGATACCGTTGTTTTCCGCTTGGTGCTGAAATCCCCTATAAGAAGAGGTTTGGTGAACATGGCGGGCACCGCCTATGTCAATGGCAAAGTTGTTTCAGAGGCCAGCATGTTGGCTCAGGTAGTTAAAGATAAAGTTGTACAAGAAATCAAAACGGTATGATTCACCCCTATAGTGTTGTAAGTGAAAAAGCCAAGATTGGACAGAATGTGACCATCAGCGCCTTTTCAACCATTGAAGATGATGTTGTCATTGGTGACAACACGTGGATCGGCCCCAATGTCACCATCATGAATGGAGCACGCATTGGTGCACATTGCCGAATTTTCCCTGGAGCCGTTATTTCTGCCATACCTCAAGATTTGAAATTTGAAGGCGAAGCGTCCACTGCTGAAGTGGGCGACTATTCAACAATTCGGGAGTGCGTGACCATCAACAGAGGAACCAAGGATCGCATGACAACCAAAGTTGGGAAACATTGTCTATTGATGGCCTACGTTCACATTGCCCACGATGCTTTTGTTGGTGATCATTGTATTATCGCCAACTCAGGCAATATTGCGGGTCATGTCACCATTGAAGATTGGGTGATTATAGAAGGTGTGGTTGCAGTCCAACAATTTGTTCGCATTGGTCAGCATTCATTTATCGCAGGAGGCTCCTTGGTTAGAAAAAATGTTCCTCCTTATATCAAAGTAGCGCGTGAACCATTGAATTTCATTGGTGTCAATGCCATCGGTTTGCGGAGACGCGGATACAGTGATGCTGATGTGCAACACATTGAAGACATTTACCGTGCATTGTTTGTTCAATCCCCAACGGTTGGTAAAGGAGTAGAGGCTGTATCAGCCATGGAAACGACCATTTACACAGAAGAAATTTTATCATTTATCAAAAACTCCGATAAAGGAGTAGTGAAAGGATTAAATGGTTGATGAAATTCGATTGACTGGATTGGGGAAACGGTTCAACGGACGTTGGCTGTTTCGTCATGTGAAGTGTCAGTGGAAAAAGGGAGATCGAATCGCCATCATTGGATCCAATGGGTCGGGCAAGAGTTCGCTTACCGCCATCATTGCCGGTTATATGATGCCATCTGAAGGGGATGTTGTTCTTTGTAACAATGGACAAACGATTGCCGAGCATGAGGTTTGGAAACACATTTCGTGGACATCCCCAGCCTTGGAACTACCCGAGCAGATGAGCTACTTGGAATTGTTTGAACAAGTGAAAGTGATGCGCGGATTTCACGCATCGTTTTCTATGGACAAAATGGAAGAGTGGATGGGATTAACACCATTTCGAAACCAACCATTGAAGTCATTTTCTTCGGGCATGCGCCAACGAGTTAAATTGATTTTGGCATTTGCAGTGCAGTCCGATGTTTTGATCCTGGATGAACCCACCGCACATCTGGATCAACAAGGCATAGCGTGGTTCGCTGCATTAATCAAGGAAGCGCAACAAAGTTTTATTTTTGTGGCCTCCAACAGCAATGCGGACGAAACTTTTTTTTGCAACCAAACATTCGATGTCACTACTTGTGACCGGGTCTGAGCAAATCATTGACTGTTTTCACGGGATGAAAGGTTTGTGTAGGAACCTCTACAAAGACACTGTTCCAACCGGCCATTGAACCATTCCAGAGACCAGGCAGCTCAAGGGCTTTAATAATTTGGCCCTCTTGGAACTTGTCGCTGATGAACGATGTAGAATGATCAATGAATTTGGTGAGATCAAATTTGTTCCCATTGTGATCTTTAATACAACAAACTATATCCACGGGATTAAAATGGGTTGACGTGCTGAGATGAACGGCTTGTTCCTCATCTGCCGTGTCGATTTGACTTTTTTCAACGATTTGTTTGCTGATTTGACCATTGCTGTGCAATACCCAAAATGGTCCGCCCCCAGGTTCGCCTTCATTTCTGACCATCCCACATACGCGGATGGGCCTGTTTAGTGCGGCATAGACCTGACCAACGGTGGGTTCTTCGATGCTTCTATATCCGTATTGTTTATAAAGGAATTCTATGGCTGTGGGCAACGCACTTTTGCCATCAGCTTCTAAGTCTTTGAGCAGTTGATGGGTCTTGTTCATCAAGTCAATCATCAACCCACCCAGAACTTTTTTGTAAAAGGTGATCTGGCTCGTCCATTTTTCATGGGCAATGTTATCGATGTTTTTGATGAAAACGAGGTCACTGGTTTGGTAGTGCAAGTTTTTTATCAGCGCACCGTGGCCCGCAGGTCGGAAGATGATTTCATTGTTTTTGTCTCGGGCAAAATTGTTTTCCCCTTTTAAAGCCGGTGTATCAGTTGACGGATCCTGAAAGCTGAAAGTAATATTCAGATTGACACCTGAAAAATGTTGCATGACATTCTCTTTGGCTTGAGAAAAGAGGTGCTCAATGTCTGGTGAAATGGTGAAGTGAAAATGGTAGGATAGGTCTTCATTCTCAATATAAGTTAGCCCCTCACGAATTTGCTCTTCTAAAGCCGTTCTTTGGCCGTCTGCCGTTTGATGAAATGGAATCAATGCCTTGGGCAATTGTGTGAATTTTATTTCATCTGAAATAAACGTGAGGATGTCAGACCATTGATCATTGTTGGCCATGGATTCCAAATTCATTCCATGGTCTGCAAACAACTGCAGGAGATTCTGATAAAAAGGAAACTCCTTGAATCGAATGATAAATTCCTCGGCCAAAGTGTCTGTGTCAAAAGCCTGAATAGCGCTCAGATGTTTAAACATACGAGTAGCCGCGCCAGACGCCGGAATGAAAATCGATTTTTGTAACGACTTGTTTTGCTGATAAATTTCGATGTAGTGATTGCATTCAATGGGAGAAAGGGATTCAATGCCATCTCCGATGATGCAAGGTTTTTCTATTTTGGTGGGAGAGATAGAACGAAGGATTTGTTGCAGGTGTTGAACAAATCTATTGGGATCCAAGTCTCGTTCTTTGATCTTATGGATGTCAGCGTCATTCAATTGCATAGCCTTCAAATGTACAATAAAACCGCCGGGAAGAACTAGGTTCATTCACCGGCGGCCTCCACCATCTCAATCTCACCAAAGTATTTCAATGTAAAGTTTTATCCAATACAAGGATTGTACGGAGTGCGCAATTAAAAGGTTTCAAAAAAGATTATTTTTTTGCAAAATTCCATGAATCCCTCAAGGCTTCCTCTGTCGATCTTGAGGTTTTCCAATCAAGGAAATGCGCTGCTTTGCCGGGATTGGCCCATATTTGTTCAACATCACCGGGTCTTCTATCGGCCCAATCAAAAGGAATGTCCACTTGATTAATCAATTGGAAATTCTCAATAATGGCCAGGACAGAGTCTCCTTTTCCTTGCCCCAAATTAAAGGCTTCACAGGTCCCATTTTGACGGAACAACCAATTTAACGCAGCTACATGTGCTTCTGCCAAATCCATCACATGTATGTAATCTCTGAGGCAAGTGCCATCTGGCGTGTTGTAATCTTTGCCAAATATTTTTAATCGGCGTTCGCCCTTTGCGGCTTGATTGACTAGAGGTAGCAAATTATTGGGAATCCCAATGGGTAACTCCCCAATTCTTCCTGATGGGTGAGCGCCGATGGGATTGAAATATCGCAACAATGCAGCATTGAAATTAGCGTGTTGTGCACAAAATTCTTGAATATGATGCTCCCCAAGTTGCTTGGTTTCTCCGTAAGGTGAGGCGGCTTTTTTGAACGGCGTCTCTTCCGTTACCGGATTTTCATCGGGTTCGCCATAAACGGTAGCACTGCTTGAAAATACAAACTGACGCACATCCGCTTCTAGCATGCAGGACAGCATTACTTCTAATGAACCCATGTTGTTGTCCATGTATTTCTGCGGATGATCAACGGATTCAGCTACTGACTTGAAGGCTGCAAAATGAATCACCCCATGAATGGGATATTGCTTGAAAACTGAGGCTATTTGATTTTTATTACAACAGTCATATTGATGAAAAGCAATTTTTTTTTGGATAATGCCCTCAATGCCTTCCACCATTTCGATGCGGGTGTTGCTCAAATTGTCCACGATGATGGGAGTATATCCAGCTTCGTGTAACGCAACAGCGGTGTGGGATCCTATGAATCCGGCTCCCCCAGAGATTAAGATGTTTTTGTCTCTGTTCATATGGCCCAATGATTAGAGATGATAACCCAATTGATAAAGGTCCCCAATGCAAATCCTGCATATACCTGAGCATGCGTGTGTGCTTCCAATTTAACGCGGCTATATCCTGTCAGTGCAGCCATGAGAATGGTGATGATGGCAATCATCGTTACATCAGCCATGTGAACAGATTTTAAGGCCAAGAGACTTCCAAATACTCCTCCTTGTCCTAACATGTGCACACTGATTTTCCAATATTGATTGATCAAAAGAGAAACCATCAAGGAGATGATGACGGCCAACACAAAAGAGAAAACTTCTTTGGGAAGGATGGGCCCTTGCCACCTCAAAAGGGAATAAGAAATACAGTAGTATAGAATGACCAGCAAATAAGGTCCCAAACGCTCTTTGCGCTCGCGCAGTTCAATGCCGCTCACCATTCCATATTTGATCATGAATAAAATGCTCACAGCTGGAGCAATGATATTGATGATGAGCAAAGCAAGAACAAAGGCATCGGCATTGGTGGGAGCAATGAAGTACGGATCCATCCATCGGACAATAACGTAAATCAAAAGGGGCATCCACAAAGGGTGGAAGAGGATGGATAAAAATTGCGCAATGCGATAAATGACGGTCATAATTCTTTTCTTAGTCGGGCTACTGGGATGCCCAATTGTTCTCTGTATTTGGCCACAGTTCTGCGCGCAATATTGTATCCTTTTTGATTCAAAATCTCCATCAGTTTTTCATCCGGAAGGGGTTTTCTCTTTGGCTCTTGCTCTATCGCATCTTTCAGGATTTGTTTGATTTCTCTGGAGCTGGCTTCTTCTCCGTCATCGGTGCTCAATCCTTCTGAAAAGAAATACTTCAGCAAGTATGTCCCAAATGGAGTTTGAATGTATTTGCTATTGGCCATTCTACTGATGGTGGAAATGTCCATGTTTACCCGATCTGCAATGTCCTTTAAGATCATGGGCTTTAATTTGGCTTCGTCACCATCTAAGAAAAAAGCTCTTTGGTGTTCTATGATGGCCTCCATACAGACCAATAGTGTCTGATTGCGCTGAAGGATGGCATCAATGAACCATTTGGCAGAATCAATTTTTTGCTTGACAAACTGTATGGCTTCTTTTTGCGATTTGTCTTTTTTACCCACCTTTGAATAATGACTGAGCATTTCCTTATACTGAGGACTGATGCGCAAATCAGGAGCATTTTTTCCGTTCAAACTAAGTTTGAGTTCGTCATTGTCATTGCTCAATAAAAAGTCGGGTGTAATGTGGGGTACTTCTTTGTTGGTATCAGAACCCGAGTTCCCGGGCTTCGGATTCAAATGTAAAATCAAATCAATGGCCGGCTTAATATCATCCAATGATTGATTGAGACGCTGCGCTATTTTCTCAAAATGTTTCTTGGTAAATTCTTCAAAGTATTTTGTGACAATGGTCTGCGCCGTTTTGTTGGTTTCGTCTTTTTTTTCTGCGCGTTTGATTTGAATCAATAAGCACTCTTGGAGATTGCGTGCACCGATTCCTGGCGGATCCAATGATTGAATCTGACGCAAGGCTTCTTCCAATTGTTGTAACTCACAAGTGAGGCCTTGGGCAAACAGCAGGTCGTTCCCGATGGATGCCAAATCTCTGCGCAGGTATCCGTCATCATCTAAATTGCCGATGAGATAATCTGCGATCATCAATTCCTCTTCATTCAGCTCTAAAAAATGCAATTGTTGGTACAACAAATCTTGAAAAGAGCTTCCTTGTCCAATTGGCGTTTGGCGCTCTTCAATGTCTTTTCCTTGATTATTGACTTGGGTCTTGTAATCTGGTGAATCTTCATCAAAATAATCCTCTAGGTTAATGTCCAAATCATCGTTGTCGTTTTCCAAAGGTTCTTCCTGGTCCAGCTCTTCCTGATTGTCATTCTCGGAATCATCATTTCCCTCTTCTAAAGCTGGGTTGTCCTGCAATTCTTCTTTGATGCGTTGCTCCAAATCCATCGTCGTGACTTGAAGGAGCTTCATCAATTGAATTTGCTGCGGAGAGAGTTTTTGCTGTAACTTAAGTTGTAAATTTTGCTTTAACATGTCCTTCCAAAGGTAGGGATAAATAAAAAAAACCGCTGCTGCGGTTTTTCAATTTATTGAGGTAAATAGGATTATTCTTTAACCCAATGATTGTTGACTTTCTTTAGTTTAATCAATGCCATGGCTCCTTGTTGAAAGTTACCGGGGACATCTGTATTGGCAATTACTTCATTTCCCGCAGCATCTTGCACGCTATAGGAGAGTTTTACCAATCTGCGTTGGTTGTCAAAAGAAGGATTATAAATGAAATTTAATCCTTGTGCTTTTAAGTCTTCATGGATTTGCCACAATGCACCTCTATCCGTTTGACCATTGATGGTGATTTGAATGGGGTTGGTACTTTGTGCCATTGCGCTGAAGGTAATTAAGGCCAACACCAAGGTGATTAATTTTTTCACAGTATTTGTTTTTTTGTTACCTACAATATTAGGAGAATTTATGTTGAATTGCAATTATTTTAGCGGAAAAATAATACAATGGCTAAAGTGAATAAAGAGTGGGAAAATAAGGTGATGAATGATCTGTTTTCCAAGGATGATGATCAAGTGAGAAAGGCCATTGCATCGCTCCAAGAAAATCCTCAAGTACATTTTGTCACTCCATTGATTTCTGTTTTTATCCACTCCAGTGAAGGAGCGTTAAAAGAAGAATTGCGGGACATCTTGAATACATTAAAAATTGAAGGGTTTGAGGAAGAGTTCATGAAGGCATTGCGCAATTCAGAATGGAAAGCTCATTATGGTCAGATCATGGCTTTCATGTGGAATTGCGGCGGCAATCCGAAAAATCATGTCAAAGAGTTGATTCAAATTGGAATCAATGGTGGTATGGAGACCGTTTTGGAATGTTATTCCGTAATAGAAGTGATGGATGGTCCCTTGTCAGAAGAACAATTGATTGAGTCGCAAACTTTTTTGCATGAACAATTCAAACAGATGCCTGAGGGACATCCGAAGCAAATTGTTGCGATGATTTCAAATTTATTGGCAGAGAAGGAAATCGAGGATTAACGCATGATGGTGATATTGCCATTGATGGTTTTCGCATCTACGTTTTTGCCTTTTATTTTCAACTGATAGGAATAGACACCATTCGGGGCGTAATAGCTTCCTGAGTGATTCACATCTCCAATCCAAGCTTGTTTCGGGTCGTTGCTATGGAATACAACCTCTCCCCATCGGTTGAAAATGGTCATTTCATACATCTCCACATTTTCTATCACCAAACCAAAGGCGTCATTGATGCCATCTCCGTTTGGGGTAAAACCGGAAGGGATGTAATAATATGCCGGTGCTGTTACAGTGAACTCTTGATTGTCTGTGCAGCCTGCAGCGTTGACGACGTTGAGACTAACCGTGTAGGCATCCAATCCATCAAACTCGTGAATGAGTAGGGTGTCTTCTGACGTAAAACCATCGCCCATGTCCCAGGTGTACATACAACCTTCGCATGGTAAACTGGCAAATTCATAAATGTTCTCTTCCAATTCAGTAGCTTCAAAATTGGCGGAAACAGGGACCATATGAATCTGCACGGTATCATAGGCGATTGAACCGCACACATCTTCTGCTTGAACAATCTGGGTGACATCTCCCAAAACGTTGTATACGGTAGCATTTGCTCCGTTGACATTCAATTGCGGCCATTCAATGACATATCCACCTCCACCACCAGTGATTTGCGCTGTGAATGTGGCATTGCCATACAAACAAACAGAAGTGTCAGGGATGTTGACAATGTCCAAAGGAGCATCAGGAATGAAGAATGTCATGTCGTCCGTCCAAGTTTGACCGCAAAGATCAATGCCATTCACCATAACCACTGTGGTGTCATTGAAGGTCAGAATTTCGCTAATGGCTGTTGCATTGGGTTGATTATTGGAAAACATCAAAGTGCCATCCGCGTACCATTGATAGTTGATGTTGGGAGTCCCGGATGTGACGGCAGGAGAGACCGTGTGAGGATCTTGACAATTGCCAACAAAATCGTTTCCTACAGAAAACGCCAAATGCGGAAACTCCACTTGTAGTTCATCGGTGATGACTTGGTTACAACCATCCTCTACAGTTAATGAAATGCTTCCTTCTCCCAAAATGGAACCATCATACACCAATGTGCTTGTAGTAGCAATTGCTCCAGTTTCATCTTCCCAAGAAAATGTATAGTTTGCATCTCCTCCAATCAAATCATAGGGCAGAGGAGTTAAGTCATTGCAGGCAAGATAGAGGGTGTCAAAGTCGATGGGGTGAACAATAGCCAGAGAATCAAAAGCCAGTTCCAAAGGAGAAAGATCATTGATAACAATTTGCTGCATTTGCGAATTGAACAAGCCCGCACATCCAGAAACAGGGGTGAGAATTTCTAAAGACAAAGTTTCAATACCCTCAATTATACCGTCGTTAATGGCTCCCAGTGTAATATCTATAAAAGGGTTCGCTGTATTCAGGGTAATGGTGGTTGGGAGCGGAATGTTGTTTTGGTTGGCATCAATACCGGAATAGTCATACGTGCTGCTATTCGTTCCATCAAAAGCGATGGGATCTCCACCCCAAACAATTTGAGCAGTAGCAGAAGTTGGAGCCAAAGGGGCATTGGGGTCATATTCCATGTGCAGAACAGGGTTTCCGCACTCTTCAAAAATTAAATTGTTGGTGACGTTTGAACCATTGATGTTCAAATTAACAGAGATGTCTGGAATGCTTTGTAATGAATTTTCACGCAAGATGACATACGTGTCCAAAATACCATCTTGGCAGTCTGAAACAGCCAATATGATGTGGTAAGTGGAGCATGGAATAACATCCAAAGAAGCGGTCATTAAATCCGTAAATCCATTGCCATTGATCCCGTAGGCTCCACCACTATTGTCATTATAGTATTCGCTAAACATGGCGGGGGTATCATTGTTTATGGTCGAGATGGTGATGGGTAATGAGGGATAATTGGGCACATGGGCAATATTCAAATTGCTATAATTGGTGGCAGGATTACTTGGGACTGGGCCAGATACATAGAAACCAAAAATGTCGTTGTAGCTAGAATATTCCCAGGTCCCATATTCTTGCGAACCAAAAATATAGTCAAAAGACATGGTGGGACCCGTTGGCGTGAAGTCAAACTCTAGAATAACTTCGTCATGAATAGAGGAAGGGCCAAAGGAAGCGCCGGAATAAAGTCCCAGTGCATTTAATTCTCCATAAACGCCACTTGCATCATTCAATAAAAAATTAACGATGTCGGTGTATACTGGAGCTGGAGCTGGGGTGGGGCAAGGAGATGGGTAACATGCAGGAGTGGGTGCGGGAAGTAATGGTGATGGCGTAAAGCCCGGAGGAATATCCGTACTCAAGAACGCGCCAACAGTGCCCACGTCGGCGGCATTCCCAGAAGACAAAATGATGCCGCTTTCAAAAGGAATTCCTGCTGCAATGCCTCCGCTGGTAAAGTGAGCAATCTGAGACTGTTGCCCCACAAAAGAAATGTAATCAGAGCTAACCCCAGAACTAATGAGTACATCATTGATGTAGTAATTGAGCCCATTGGCATTGATGGCCACAGGTGGGACAAAGTTCAATTGAGCACTGCAATCAAGAATATAGAAGAGGAAAAAAAATGCGATTGAAGACTTTTTCATGGGTTAAGGTTATACAAACCATTGACCACAAGGCCGATGGATAGGTTGCACAAACCTAATGAATTACCTTCAAAGAATCAAATGACGATTGTATTTATTGAAAATCGACCAACAATTTGGATAATTTTTGGCGGGCGTGAAAAATTCTGCTCTTCACCGTTCCCATGGGAATTCCCATTTCGGCGGCGATTTCATCGTAATGAAAACCATCTACAAACATTTGAAAAGGTTTGCGGTAATCATCGCTAAGTGTATGGACAGCCTTTAAAATCTCTTGGTGATTCAAAGTGGATGATATGGTGTCCTCTTTGATCTTGCTGCCATTGATCATGACATTGTGTGCGGATTCTTCCAATAAGTTTTGTTGAAGCTTTTTACGCTTGTACCCATTGATGAAGATGTTGCGCATGATGGTAAACAACCAACCCTTGAAATTGGTACCCTCTTGAAAATAGTCTTTGTAACGCAAGGCTTTGTACAAAGTATCTTGAATCAAATCCTCCGCATCATCCCAGTTTTTGGTGTAGTTGAACGCGAAACCTCTGAGTTGAGTGCTGTTCATGGTGACCAAATGATTGAATTCTAACGTGCTCATTGTTTAATGTTTTATTTAATTGATTAAACAAAAGTAAGCGGTATTTTTCAATCTGTTTAATAAAAATGTTAAATAATTAAACAAAATAGCTTTTCGGTTGATTTCAAAGGCTTTAACTCCACTTCAATGTATTTTTGAACAATGCGTTGGATAGGGACCATTGGTTTGATGATGTTGTGCATGACAGGAATGTTGGCGCAAGAGTCGACGGATATGGCCGAAATGAAGCGGCAGTGGGTTAGGCAGAGGAAGGACACATCAGGATTGCGTTTGGCGCTCGAGATAGCCAAGGGATATAAATTAAACCAGCCCGATTCTTTGACCAAGTATGCGCAATGGGTGATGACGCAATTGGGGGATTATCCCCGCCAAACCTACAAGCATTTTGCTGCTGAAGCTTGTTATGATTTGAGCATTGCAGAAGACAGACGCTCCAATTTTGATCAAGCCATTGTTTGGTTGGACAAATCCAGAAATTTCTATGATGACATCGACGATGAATTGGGGGTTCTCTACGCTCAGGTTTTTCAAGCGTGGGTGTATTATGACAAGGGCGAAGTTATCCAAGCTTTGGAAATGGCAGAGGAGGCCAAGAAGGAATTGGAGTCCATGGAAGACGACTTAAAAGACAACAAACGTTTTTTGAAGGTTTATGGAAATGTTTTGAGTGATTTGAGCACCTATTATGTCCGAGTTGGCAAGAGTGATTTGGCGATAGTGGAGTCAGATAAGTCTTTGCAAATTCGAAAATTACTTGGTGATACCGACGATGTAGCAGAGATTACTATGAATTTTGGCAGTATTTATCATGATATTAAGAATTACGATAGAGCATTGACGTACTATAACGAGAGTTTAAATCTTGTTCAATTGGGAGGGAATTTGAAAGCGAAATCAGTTATCTTGAATAATAGAGGACAACTATATTTTGATGTTGGTAATTATAATTTGGCAGAGGATGATTTCAAGCAAAGTCTGAAAATTAGAATTCAAATCGGAGACAAGAAAGGAAGGGCAATTGTAGAAAGAAAACTTGGTGATGTTTATCTCGCAAAGGGAAAGTATAAAGAAGCATTGAATTTATTTGAGAAATCTTCAAAAGTTTTCAATGAGATAGATAATAAAATTGGATTATGTCTTTCAGTTTTTGGCCAATCTCTAGCAAAGGAAAAATTGAATTTAACTAATGAATCATACATTCTTGGTGATAGTTCTTTAAAAATAATTAGGCAATTGAAGGTAGCCAAGACTCTTTTAAAGATCGCTACATTCATGCAGGAAAAATATAAAAATCGAGGTGAAATAGAGCTCGCATTGAAAGCAGCGGAAGATGCGCAATGGGCTCAGAATCAAATCAAAGAAGAGGAAGCCGAAGATTTATTATTGAAACAAGAATACCAAGCCAAAGAAGCTTCGGCCAATCGAAATGTCTATTTGGCCTTTGGTGGAGCCTTGGTGTTGTTGGTTATTGCATTATTGCTTTTCCGCGCTTATCGGTTGAGACGAAAAGCTCAACGCATGGCTGAACAGCAGAAGGATTTGGTGGAAGAACGGAACAAGCACATGGTGGACAGCATTCAATACGCCCAGCAATTGCAGTCGGCCATCTTGCCCTCTCCGGAATTGTTTGCCCAACATTTTAACGATCATTTCTTGCTCTACCTCCCCAAGGACATTGTGGCCGGAGATTTTTATTGGTTTTTTGAGAGTCCCACCCACCGATTTTGGGCGGTGGCGGATTGCACTGGGCATGGTGTGCCTGGCGCCATGGTGAGCGTGGTGTGTTCCAACGCCCTCAATCGGGTGGTCAAAGAATACAACTTACATCGCCCTGGTGATGTGCTCAACAAGGTGCGTGAATTGGTGGTGGCGACTTTTCAGGAAAGTCAAAAAGAAGTGAAAGATGGAATGGACATCGCCTTGTGTGTGATGGAGAAAGGTACAAAACGCATTCAGTTTGCAGGAGCCAATCGACCCTGTTGGGTGCTGAATGACAGCGGTGAATTGTTGGAGATCAAAGGGCAGAAGCAGCACATCGGATGGCAAGCCAATATGCAGCCTTTTGAATCTCAAGATTTGGATCAATCCAATGGATGGATCATCCTGAGCTCAGATGGTTTGGCCGATCAATTTGGTGGTCCCAAAGGAAAGAAGTGGATGACCAGTTCTTTCAAGCAAAAAATGGCCGAACTCCACGGCCAACCAGGTAGTTTACAGAAGATGAATTTGGAATGGACCTTTCAACAATGGAAGGGAAATCAAGAACAAGTAGATGACATTTGTGTCTTGGGCATAAAAATTTAATTGTTTGGTTTTTTAAAGAAAGTTTTTATATTTGCACCCCGTTTGGGTACCATAGCTCAGTTGGTAGAGCAAAGGACTGAAAATCCTTGTGTCGTTGGTTCGATTCCAACTGGTACCACAGAAAAAAGCCTTCCACTTGGAAGGCTTTTTTGTTAGTGTTTTTCGTAAACCCGTATCTCGTACCAGTATCGATTCAGGGTAATGAACGGTTGATCGGGTTTGACCGCGAAAGCAAAAGTGAATGTTGAATCTTTTTCGATGTCTTCTTTGAATACTTGTTCTTCATTGGGACCAAAATGACCATCCCAAACAACCAAATCGCCCGGTTGTGCTTTGTGCCAATTGTGCAATCGGTCATTGGTCAAGGTATCAAAGGGGTCGATGTCCAACAACAGGTTGATGTAAGGATGAGCGGTATATGTTTTTTTGGTTGACATGTCATATCGGGCTTCCAACTGATCATACAATTTGCGGTTCACTTTTTCTTCTGTTCCCAGTTTGGGGAAAACTTGAATTTCTTGAAAGGGGAACAAACGAACGATGAACGGGGTGATGGCCACCAGCACTAAGAAAATGTTTTGATTGAGGTTGGATTTCCAAAATGCATTTTTTAACTCTAAATATTCCCATGCTTTAACCACCATCAAGGCAAAAGGAACGGCCACGACAAACATTACCCTGACCAATCCCAGTGAGGCCCACATGCCTTGCCACCAAAGGACGGTATGCGCCAAGAAATACCCCCAGAAGGAAGCGAGAATGAGCCAGAATTCAATTTGGTCATTGTTGCTCCATGTGGTTAACCGAAAAGTATCTTTGAGTCGATACAATTGCGTGATTGTATAATACAGCAACAAAAGAAATGGTATGCCAAATACTGGAATAGCCATGATAAAGAAATGAAAGAAGCTACCGCTGCCATAGACTTTGATACCCGTGTTGATGTATGGGTTGTTGTCAAAAATCCAAAGGGCTTTTCCGGTGACATAGAAACCAAGGGTGTTGAAAATAAGGGTTCCCAGAAGCAAGAAAGGGATGGCTTTCCAACGACGGGTTAGGCTGAAAAAAATCAATGCCAGCGCCACCATGACAAAGCCTTCGCTGCGCGCAAAGGGCATGAATCCCAAAAGAAAAGCAGCCAGGTACCAACGGTTGAGGGTGGCATAATACAGGAAGCCAATCAGGAAGAGGGAACAAATGGGCTCGGTCAACCCCGAGATGGCATTTCCTAAAACGATGGGTGTTAAAAGGGTAATGAATCCCACCCAAAGTGGACGATTAAATTTGAGGTTTTGCGCAATTTTAACCCCAAGGTAGGCCCCCCAGAAGATGAGCAGGATATTGACAATGTTCACGACCTTAAAACCCAGTTGCGCAAAGGGAGAGAAGAGGATATTGAACAGCGGTTTTCCCCATTGGTCCATGAAGAGATAGTGGTGTTTCCATGAAAATTTGGAAATTTGGTAGTGGGTGATGCTGTCTGCCCCTCCATTGAAGCCAGGGCTGACTATAAGGTTGATGATGTATAAAAAAATGAGCCCAACGAAAATCCAAAGTTGGTTGCGGGAGAGTTTAAAATTCATGTTGCGAATTTAATTCAAGTCACTAATGTTGGAAATTAAAAGAAAAGTGTTTAATTTTATTCCAAAAGTTTGAAAATGAATAGAGTAAGCTTGTCTTTCTGTTTTTTTATAACATTGATGATGCTTGGAGCTTTAAAAATAGAAGCTCAGCTCTTCAATAGATCCGCTTTGTCAGGAATTGCAGTCCCAGGGATTGTTTCTCCAAAAATCAACAATGATTATCATCCCGGATGGGGAGTGCATTACAGCGCTTGTGAAATGCCATCAAATGTTTACGCAGGATCTGCTATTAATTCTATAACATTTAAATTGAATACCCCTGTTCCTGTGAGTGCTCCATTTCAGGTGCGATTGAAATTGAGAAATACGGGAGATACCAATCCCTTGTGCCAAATCCAATATCCAAAAAGTTGGGAGGAAGCATCGAACTTAGGTGTCAATCCAATCTGGTGTACCGGAGATTTTGATCCTACTCAATCAACTTTGAAACTAACTCTGCCTCCAGGAGCTTTTGTGTATCAAGGTGGAGGTCTAGAGATTTTACGGGACAGTGCTACGGCTGATCATTACTTTTCAATGAAAGGGTACTATGATCAGCAAAATATGGCATTGTGGGACGCGAATAATATGAAGTATTTGTTGAATTATAAGCCTATTATCAAAATCAATGCAGTGCCTCCAACTTCTGCTCCGGCGCCCTCATTGGTTTCCATTCAGAATTGTGCAGGAGCTTCAACTTATACAACGAGACAAAGTGTTTGCTTCTATCTTTATAATTGGAGATTGACTCAAACTCAGATTGCAAACAGTAGCAATACTTATCAATGGCGTATTTATTCAGCAACTGATTTAGTGACCAGTTTGTTAGATGTTTCAACACCTAACAGTTACATCGAACTGACTACTGCAGTATTGTCGGGGCTTACACCATCCAGTTCTGGATACATATTGAAATGCGTTTCACAGATAAATCCCAATGTGCCAATTACATCCTTTTTGTTTCATTTAACCGAGGATGTTTCAACGACTCCGACATCCGCTCCAATTGGAGGAGGCTCTATTATATCACGTGTCAAGATCGGGAAGAAAACACCAGAAATGTCCGTTTACCTGAATATGATGGAGAGTGAATCTTATTCCACCAATTTATTCTTTTCTCGGAGGCAACTCAATTTGCCATTTGAGAATATCGCGATAGGAAATGTAGCTACTGACGCTTCACCTGTCTTGTATGCCAATTCGATGCAAAACAACATTCCTGAATTTGAGCCCGGTGATATGATGCGATTGGAATTGACGATGAACAAGGCAATGAAACCCATGTTGAACCATAGATCCTACTTCAATTTTGATTGGGATGGCGATCAAAAATATGATAGTCTAATTACGCTGACCTTGGCCAATTCTAGCGGGAATTACCAGCTTCCTCAGGGTTTATCAGGGTCGGGAATTGTAACTTTGACAGGAAGCACAAGTAGTGAAATATTATATACTACTGATATTTTTATACCTTGTGATCGAATCAAAAATATTCCGATTAAGTTCCTGAGTGGATTGCAGCGATTGCCAACCGGTTGGAACGAAAGAGAAGAATACACCATCAAAACCCTTTGTCCAACACCATTGATTGCTTATTCTGGAGCGGATACCGTATGTGTGAACGCAGTATTGCCGTTTACTGCCAGCGTACCCAGTGGCTGCATCGGGACCTATGAGTGGTTTGATGAAAATGGGCAATCGGTTGAAACGGGCAGTAGCTTTACCCCAACAACTTCTGGAACTTATACCGTAAAATTCACTACAGAAGATTGTATCAAGTCTAGTTTACCCATCACCATTGTCATCTTGCCTCTGGTTGTGCAATATGCAGATGCAGATGGGGATGGATACGGTGATTTGAATGCAGATACATTGAGCTGCGACACATTGGATGGATATGTTCTGAATGGTAATGATTGCAATGATGCAAATGCATTGTTGCATACCGTGTCAGTCGAGATTTGTAACGGCTTCGATGATGATTGTGATGGAATAATAGACAATGGTCTCCTCACTACCTACTATGAAGATGCGGATGGAGACGGATACGGGGCTGGGATTGCGAGCAATCTTTGCGCTAACCCTGGCGCGGGTTATAGCACCAGCAACAACGATTGCAATGATGGCGCATCGACCATTCACCCTGGCGCAGCAGAAGTCTGCAATGCCATGGATGACGATTGCGATGGAACAGCCGATGATGGATTAACCTTTGTCAATTATTACAACGATGCGGATGGAGATGGATACGGATCAGGAGTTGCGAGCAATCTTTGTTCGAATCCTGGTGCCGGTTATGCCACCAACAATACCGATTGCAATGAAGGTTCAGCAACCATTCATCCTGGTGCAGCAGAAGTTTGCAATGCCATGGATGACGATTGTGATGGAACATCCGATGATGGATTGACCTTTGTCAATTATTACAGCGATGTTGATGGAGATGGATACGGATCAGGAGTTGCGAGCAATCTTTGTTCGAATCCTGGTGCCGGTTATGCCACCAACAACACCGATTGCAATGACGCCGCTCCGACCATTCACCCTGGTGCAACAGAAGTTTGCAATGCCATTGATGACGATTGCAATGGAACAGCCGATGATGGATTGACCTTTGTCAATTATTACAACGATGCGGATGGAGATGGATACGGATCAGGAGTTGCGAGCAATCTTTGCGCTAACCCTGGCGCGGGTTATAGCACCAGCAACAACGATTGCAATGATGGCGCATCGACCATTCACCCTGGCGCAGCAGAAGTCTGCAATGCCATTGATGACGATTGCGATGCTACCGCTGATGATGGATTGACCTTTGTCAATTATTACAATGATGTGGATGGAGATGGATACGGATCAGGGGTTGCGAGCAATCTTTGCGCGAATCCAGGAGCAGGGTATGTCACCAACAATACGGATTGCAATGATGGCGCTGCAACCATTCACCCTGGCGCAACAGAAGTCTGCAATGCCATTGATGACGATTGCGATGGAACCGCCGATGATGGATTGACCTTTGTCAATTATTACAACGATGCAGATGGAGATGGATACGGTGCTGGAGTCGCGATCAATCTTTGCGCGAATCCGGGAGCAGGGTATGTCACCAACAATACCGATTGCAATGACGGCGCTGCGACTATTCACCCTGGCGCAGCAGAAGTCTGCAATGCCATTGATGACGATTGCGATGGAACTGCCGATGATGGATTGACCTTTGTCAATTATTACAACGATGTGGATGGGGATGGATATGGGGCAGGCGCCGCGAGCAATCTTTGCGCGAATCCAGGAGCAGGGTATGTCATCAACAACACCGATTGCAATGACGCCGCTGCGACCATTCACCCTGGCGCAACAGAAGTGTGCAATGCCATTGATGACGATTGCGATGGTACCGCTGATGATGGATTGACCTTTGTCAATTATTACAACGATGCAGATGGAGATGGTTTTGGCGCGGGCACAGCGAGTAATCTTTGCACGAATCCTGGTGCTGGATATGTTACCAACAATACGGATTGTAATGATGGCAATCCTCTATTGAACAGCATTTCTCCAGAAACTTGTAATGGTTTTGACGATGATTGCGATGGGACCGCTGATGATGGTTTAACTTTTGTCAATTATTACAACGATGCGGATGTAGATGGAAACGGTGCTGGAGCAGCCAGTAACCTCTGCGCGAATCCTGGTCTCGGTTACGCCACCAACAATACGGATTGCAATGATGGTTCAGCAACCATTCACCCTGGCGCAACAGAAGTCTGCAATGCCATTGATGACGATTGCGATGGAACCGCCGATGATGGATTGACCTTTGTCAATTATTACAACGATTCGGATGGAGATGGATATGGAGCAGGAGCAGCCAGTAACCTCTGCGCGAATCCTGGTCTTGGTTATGTCACCAACAACACGGATTGCAATGATGGTGCAGCAACCATTCACCCTGGCGCAGCAGAAGTCTGCAATTCCATTGATGACGATTGCGATGGCATAACTGATGAGGGTTGTAGTTTGGGAGGCGGGTTATCTTCGGCAATAACCATTACCACCTTGCCTCAGTTTGGTTTAACGGGTGGCAATTATTCGCAAAACGTCAATATGACTTTGGAGGCAGATACTCCTGAAAATGGAGGAACTTATCCTGAAAAGTGGTTCAAATTTGTTGCCCAATCCAATGCGGTGCGCATAGCAGTTTCAGGGGCAGCATCTTCAGATGACAATGCAATAATGCTTTATGATGACCCTGGATTTGCTTATTCAACACCGCTGATTCCCTTGGCGGTGGAGGATGATGTTAATTTAAGTTCTATTGGTGTCGGAGACAACGGAAATGAAACACTGCTAACAGATCAATTAGTAGAAGGTAATACTTATTATGTAGCAGTAGCCACTGTTGCTGGTGCGCCTGGAACGATCAATGTAAAATTCAACACGCTGCTGCCGAGTTCCTGTGATATTGCAATTTATACAGGAGGAACCAATACATTTTCAAATGTTTGTTCTAATTTTAAGTGCAGATATCGTCAAAATGCTAAGAGAGGTATAGTTCACAGATGGTCGAGTAGCACAATTACCGGAATGCCTTTGCAATCTTATACCATCCCCCCCACGACCATTATGTTCACCGTCTGTCAACTTTCTAAATTTGTACCCGCAAATATCTCGGCGGCTCCGCAAACCATATATGTTTCTGCAGACGTTCAATATGAATTGTTGGATGCCGCAGGGAACATGAATTACCTCACGGCGATATCGAATTCGACTTGTAATTTTACGCTTAACCCTGAGCCATATATCAATCTTAGGAGCTCAGATGCATGCCCCAATTTTAAATCGACAGCATCATCAATCGCAACTGATCGAAGTGTTTGCGGTTCCTCTCAGTATCAGTGGGAATTCACGCAAGCTTTCCCTGTTGTTGGATTGCCATATAATGTAAATGGTTCACTAGGTGGATCACGTATTTTGAATGTTTCTGGAATTCCAGGAATCACAAATGGACAACGGTATGATGTGCGTATTCGTTCCAGACACAATGATAATGTTACCTACTCGGGGTGGAGTTCTACACCTTCATGTTTTAAAACTTTGGGAGCAGCTGGAATGACGCCTTGGACGGAATTCGACACAGAACATCCGGATGAAAGAGATGGTTTTATTATTGTTTATCCCAATCCATCCTTGGTTGGTTCGAAAGCTAAGTTGCAAACCCATTCAGAGATGACAAGGGTTGATTTATATAGCAATTCGGGTCAGTTACTGGCAAGACTTGAGGGGTTGAGCGAGATGAAATCCATTGAGCTACCTGTAATAGAGGCTTCTGGTTTGTATTGGGTTGTTGTTCATTCAGGAAATGACAGTCATAGAATAGCTTGGCTAATACAGTAAAAAAGGCGCTTATCTTTGCCAACCATGTCCATCATAACCTCAGATATCAATCAAGCACAACGGTTACTGAATGAGGGGCACCTTGTGGCTATTCCCACGGAGACGGTATATGGATTGGCTGGTAACGCATTGAATCCTTTAGCTGTTTCAAAAATTTTTGAAGCCAAAAGACGCCCTTTTTTTGATCCGCTCATTGTCCATATTGCAAATGAGAATCAATTGAAATTGTGTGTAGATGAGATTCCAGATAAAGCAAATTTGTTAATGGAAAAATTTTGGCCAGGTCCTTTAACACTGTTGTTTCAGAAGTCAAATTTGATTCCTGATATTGTTACTTCTGGTTTACCTAAAGTAGCTGTTCGTATGCCCAATCATGCTTTGACTTTGTCTTTGTTGAATGGACTGGAATTTCCTTTAGCGGCCCCTAGCGCCAATCCCTTCGGTTATATCAGTCCAACTTGTGCTGAGCATGTAGCAAAAAATCTAGGTGATGTTATTCTAATGGTATTGGACGGAGGGAATTGCGCGGTAGGCTTGGAGTCGACAATAGTAGATGCTAGTGAAACACCGGTCAAGATTTTGAGATTGGGTGGAGTGTCGGTTGAGGAGATCGAAAAATGCTTGGGTGAAGCTGTGTTGGTTCAAAAAAGCAGCAGCCAACCTCAGGCACCAGGAATGTTAGATAGCCATTATGCTCCGAGAAAACCTATGTATTGGTTTAATGAATCGATTCATGCACTGAGTAGTTCAAGGATAGGCTATTTAAGTTTCAATCACGATTTAATTGGAGACATTGTTTTTGAACTTTCTAAAAAGGGCGATTTGGTGGAAGCCGCCGCTCATTTGTTCCAAGGTATGCGTTGGCTTGATGATCAGGATGTGGATTGCATTGTGGTAAAACCATTTCCTGATGAGGGAATAGGTAAGGCGATCAATGATAGACTTAGTAGAGCTTGTCAATCATGATTGAATTCGTTCTGAAATGAGTATTTTCGCACCCGTGAATCTGCGCCACAAAATAGACAAACGATTGTTTCATGTCATCAGTGAGGTGTCCAGTCAATTGGGTGTAGAGACTTATGCAGTAGGCGGAATGGTGCGGGACATCATTTTAGGCCGAAACAACAAGGACTTTGATTTTGTAACCATTGGCAATGGTTTGGAGTTGGCTGAGGCTTGCGCCAAAGTTTTGCAAGTGAAGAAGGTTACCTTCTATAAGAACTACGGCACGGCCGCTTTTCATTACCGCGGCAACGACATTGAATTTGTTGGGGCCAGGAAAGAAAGCTATCGGCCGGAATCAAGGAATCCTACTGTAGAACCGGGCACTTTGGAGGAAGATCAATTGCGCCGCGATTTCACCATCAATGCGATGGCCATCGATTTGCATCCTGATCGTTTTGGCAATTTGGTTGATCCTTTTCAAGGGATGGCTGATTTGGAGACGAAGACAATTCAAACACCTACGGATCCGGATATTACCTTCAGCGATGATCCTTTGCGCATGATGCGCGCGGTGCGGTTTGCTGCTCAATTGGATTTTACCATCGCACCGCATTGTTTGGAGGCCATAACCCGCAACGCCCATCGTTTGAGCATCATCAGTCAAGAAAGGATCACTACAGAATTGAATAAAATCATTTTGTCCAAAAAGCCAAGTATTGGATTTGCATTGCTTTTTGATACAGGTTTGTTGCACTTGTTCTTTCCTGAGATGATCAAGTTGCACGGTGTATCCAAGCGGGAGGGCTTTGCACATAAGGATAATTTTTATCACACTTTAGAAGTGTTGGACAATGTTGCCGATCAGTCCAATGATTTGTGGTTGCGCTGGGCAGCCATTCTGCACGATATCGCCAAGCCGCCCACCAAACGCTTTGAGATCGGCATCGGATGGACTTTTCATGGACATGAAGATTTGGGTGCGCGAATGGTACCCAAGATTTTTGAAAGATTGAAGTTGCCTTTGGATACAACGATGAAGTTTGTTCAGAAAATGGTTCAACTGCATTTGCGTCCGATTGCGTTAACCAAAACTGAAGTGTCTGATTCAGCCTTAAGGCGTTTGCTGTTTGATGCAGGCGATGATATTGATGCTTTGATGATGTTGTGCAAAGCGGACATCACATCTAAGAATGAATTGAAGGTCAAGAAGTATTTGAAGAACTATGAGCATGTGATTGAGAAGTTGGTGGCATTGGAGGAGAAAGATCGTGTGCGAAATTTTCAACCGCCCGTTTCAGGGGAATTGATCATGGCTACGTTTGATTTGCAACCTTGTTCGCAAGTTGGAACCATTAAAAACGCCATTAAGGATGCCATTTTGGATGGAGTCATCCAGAACGATGCCCAGCAAGCCCATGAATACATGTTGAAATTGGGGGAGGACTTGGGATTAAAAGCGGTTTAGATTTTAATCAGCTTATCTCTGGATATCAGCGTCTTGAAATTACCAATAATGACGGTGACGCCTTTGTCTTCAATTTTGGTGACGATGCCCACTTGTTTGGTCTGTTTGATTTTCACCAAGTCGGTAACAGACAGAGGAACCAAGGTGGATTCTTCTTCTTCTTTGATTTGACTTTTTTGTTTTTTGATTTGGTCTTTTTTTCGCTGGCTTTCCAATTTGGCGTGCTCCATCAAAATGAACTTTTTCATTTCATCCCAGAGCTCTTGATTCTTCCCTTTGGATTTGACACCTGTTATGAATTGCTTCATTTTCTTGGCCAATTGCAGATCTACTTGTTCTTTGTCCCATTGTAAATTTTTCTTTTGGGTCAACTGCTGCAATTCTGTATTTTTTTTGTCGTATTGTTCAATTTTTTGATTGGCTGCTTTTTGTTGCTTTTCCGTCTCGATTAATTGCTGGGTAAGGATTTGTTTTTCTTTTTCCAATTCCAGTAACAACTGATCCCATTTTAATTTTTTGGAATCAATTTTTTTGCGCGCACGCTGCAACAATTCACTTTGTATCCCATTGGATTCCGCTACTTCAAAAGTAAATGAAGATCCAGCCTTTCCCATGATCAGCTTGTATTTGGGTTGCAGCAATTGTGCGTCAAACTCCATGTGGCCGTTGATGGCTTGGGGCAAACTTTCTGCGCGCAGTTTGATGTTGGCGTAGTGGGTGGTGATTACACCCAATGTTTTTTTGTGGTACAATTCTTCAAAGAACACCTCGGCCAAAGCGCCCCCCAAATCAGGGTCTGAACCAGTTCCAAATTCATCCAATAAAACCAAAGATCTTCGGTTGGCCAATTCCAAAAAATGGCGCATCCGTTTCAAGCGGTAACTGTAGGTTGAAAGTTGATTTTCGATGCTTTGGTGATCGCCAATGTCCGTGAGGAAGGCGTGGAATATTCCCAATACCGAACCTTGTTTGACGGGCACGGGAATCGCACATTGAAACATGACTTGGATCAATCCCATCATTTTCATCGTGACTGATTTACCGCCTGCATTGGGACCGCTGATGACGAGAATTCTCTGCTCAGTGTTCAGATGTACGTCTTGCGGAAAGATGGGCTTTTTCTGCAATTGGTGTTGCAAAAACAATATGGGATGGTATCCTGCTTTAATTTTAATTTCCGGCTGCTCGTTGAGCGAAGGAATGATGCCGTTGTATTTTAAACCCAAACGAGCCTTGGCCCGCAAAAAGTCAAAATGAATGAGCATTTTTTGAGCGGCCAGTAAATAGGGTGCATAGCCTTTGATGGCTTGGGTGAGTTGCCATAGAATCTTTCGGATCTCTTTGAGCTCATCTTCTTTGAGCATTTCCAATTCATTGTTCAGGGCAATATTGACAGAAGGTTCAATGAATGTGATGGAACCCGTTTTACTGCTGCCAGTGATGATTCCGGGAACATTTTTTTTGTAACTGCTGATGACGGCCAAAACCTTTCTTTCGTTTTGGTAGCCTTCCTCGGTTGCGGCGATGAAGCCTTTGCCTTGCAATTCTCGCAACACTTTTTGGAAGTTCTTGGTGATTTGTCTTCTGACCACCAGAATGCCTTCCCGAATGCTCTTCAACTCTGGTGAGGCGTCGTCTCTGACTTGCCAGTTGGGGTTGAAAATGGATTCAATGATGGTGATGATTTCTTTTTGTTCGGTGACTTGTTCGAAGTGCGCCGTGAGATGCGACCAGTATTGACCCGATTGATTTTTGATTTTTACCCAATCGTTGGTGATGATGGTATTGGAAACAATGTTTCTAAAATCGTCTTCGTTCAGCACGGAGTCTCGAAGTTGAAGCATTTGCAAAGTCCTGGGCATTTCTACAAATTCGCCGCTGGGAATGTGTCCTCCACTTCCCATTAATCCGTAGAATTCTTCCATTTCTCCGAGATCTCTTTTGAGGTGGGCGGATTGATTGACTGGCGAAAGTTGCTCCAATTGGGTTCTAGCGCTGGGTTGATAGCACAGTTCACTGAGCAGGTCTTTGATTTCCTGCCATTGCAAATCACCCTGGGATGCGCCATCAAAAAGCATGTTCAAAACTACGATGTTTCACCTTAAACTGTTGACAAGAAAAAACGAATGTTGCGAAGTGGCATGAATTTTATCGCAAATTGGGTGCATGAAGCGGATGATCATCAAATTTTTTCGGAACAAATTTGTTCTGGCATTTCTGTTTAATCTGATATACATAGCCTTTATTCACAACATCAATTTGGTGTTTATCATCAAATCCAAAATGGCCTGTGAACGATTGCAAGTAGAAATTGATGAGATGAAGGAGAAGAATCTTTTGGTGGATCAGGATTTAAAAGACTTGACTACAAACCATCGCACCTTGGAGCGGTATGCCCGGGAAACTTTTTACATGAAGCGCGACAATGAAGATGTTTTCGTTATTAAAACCAATTATTGAAAATGAAGAAAGCGATTTTAGGACTTTTATTTATTCTTGGAATGGCGGGTTGTGTTTTGTCACAACCGGCGCCGCAATATACCATCACTGAAAGAAAGGCCATTAAGCGATACGAGGAGGCCGGTGAAAAGTACAAATTGGGAGAAACAGCAGCAGCAGAGCAGTTGTTAAAGGATTTGATCAAAAGCAATCCTGATTTTACTGAGGCCCATTTTCTTTTGGCTCAACTGTATTTGGACGATCAGCAATGGGATGCTGCCATTCCCAATTTGGAGAAAGGTGTTTCGTTGCATCCTGAAATTTTCCCAGAGGCGTTTTTAATTTTAGCGGAGGCTTATATGGCCAAAGCGGATTATGCGCAAGCTGAGAAGTGCATTTCCAAGTTCATGCCTTATCCCAAAAACGATAAGTTGATTGAGAAGAAGGCTCAGTTGATTTTGGCCAGTTGTGTTTTTGCGCAAAAAGCATTGAAGTATCCGGTGCCATTTGAACCGGTGAACATGGGTGATGGTGTGAACACGGAAAATGATGAGTATTATCCTTGTGTAACGGCTGATGAAAATACTTTGTTGTTTACGCGATTGGTTCCGGATACCAGAGTAGATGCTGGGCAGCAAGAAGATTTTTATATTTCGAGAAGAGACAACAATGGGGTATATGCTCCCGCCCAGCCCATCATCAGCATCAATACTGCCATGAACGAAGGCGCACCTTCTTTGAGTGCAGATGGTTCTACTTTGATTTTTACCGCTTGTCAGACATTGGATGGTCAATGGGGAGGAGAACGCACAGGTGTGGGTAGTTGTGATTTGTTTTTTTCACTAAAAAAAGGCAATGAGTGGGAACCCGGAAAGAACTTGGGAAACATGATCAATAGTGGTGCATGGGAAAGTCAACCTTCTTTTTCAGCAGATGGAAAGACCATGTATTTTGTTCGTGGAAAGCGCAGCGCACGGGGGATTCAAGAACAAGATATTTATTATTCGGTATTGAGAGAGACAGGAGAGTGGAGCAAGCCCGAGAAGGTGAGAGGATGGATCAACACCGATTTTCAGGAGGAGAGTGTGATGATTCACCCCGATGGAAACACGTTGTATTTTAGTTCAAACGGTCATCCAGGCATGGGCGGGATGGACATTTTCTTAAGTCGAAGAGATGAAACCGGCGAATGGGGAAAGCCCATCAATTTGGGATATCCCATCAATACCGAGCATGACGAGAATAGCTTTCAAGTGACCACGGATGGTCAGTATGCTTTGTTTGCCTCAGAGCGTCCCGGTGGTAAAGGAGGATTGGATTTGTACCGATTCTTATTGCCTGATTTTGCCCGCCCCAGAAAGGTTTCTTATGTGACAGGCGTGATTACGGACAAGGCCAGCTTTAAGAAGTTGGAAGCGCAATTGGAGTTGTTGGACATGGAGACGGGTGCCGTCATCGCCAATACTTATTCTGATCCCATCTTGGGCAATTTCTTGCTGTGCATTCCTCCCGGAAGAGACTATGTGATGAATGTGAGCAAGGATGGGTATTTGTTCCATTCAGAGCGGTTTACTCTCAGCAATGAAGTGCAAAAGGAACCCTACAAGCTGAACATTGCTTTGCAAAAGCTGAAAGTGGGAACCAAGATTGCTTTGGGAAACACTACGGCAGACGGAATGAAGAATGTATTCTTTGATTCCAACAGTGACGTTTTGAAGAAGGAGAGTTTTGTTGAGTTGAATAAGCTGGTTGTCTTATTGAACAAGAACCCACAACGCAAAATAGAAGTCGGCGGTCACACAGATGATCTGGGAGACGATGCTTTGAATATGAACTTGTCCCAGAAGAGGGCTGATGCAGTTAAGCGTTATTTGGTCAGTGCAGGATTGGCGGAGAATCGAATCATTGCCAAGGGATATGGTGAGACCAGCCCAACGGTACCCAATGATTCTGAAGCCAATCGCGCCAAGAACAGAAGGACGGAGTTTGTCATTACAGAGTAAAAGCGTTTTGGATAGATTTGAAAAGGCTCCTATGGAGCCTTTTTTGTTTCAAGGATTTTTTAATTCAAAATCCCTAAAATCAAAACCAGGGGTTACTTGACAACCCACCAATACAAAGTCCGTATTCAAAGGGCGTGCACCGAACCATCTCCCAGCCTTGACGACATGTTGTAGTTGTTGACCAGTTTTAAAGTCTTTTCCCAAGAGGGTTACATGGTGATTATCTTGCTCATCAATTTCTGTAATCACCAAACAACCACCATCTTGGTGGTACCAAATTTCATCGCTCTTGATGCGGTGCAAAGACGAAGTTTGACCGGCCTCCAACAGGAACAAAATGCTGGTGCTGTAATTTCTTGGACCATCGAATCCAGGGAAATCCAACGATTGTTCGGAACGGTAACATTCCAAATAGTGTCCGCCCTCAGGATGAGGAATCATGTTGTAATGATCGATGTAATCTTTTGCCGTCATGATTATGCGTTGTATTGCATGACAAAAATGGTTTCTTTGGGTTCGTACACTTCATATACGAAATTGACTTTGGGCATGATTTGCTCTTCGGTAATTTTCTTGTGCAAAAATGGATAAACCCGAATGGCGCCCATGATGCGCGTTGGGAGCGCTGCGCCCGGCCAGTGACCGACCCATGCTGGACCAACGGGGATATTCAATTGGGTTAGTGATTCATTCTTAAGTAATTCGGCTATCTCAGATGTCACCCGAATGGCGGCCAGTGCGCGGCAGTCGGTGTCTTTTACTTCGTGTGGATTGTCAAAATAGACCGCTACAATTTGGGGTTGGATGCCTTTTGATTTTGCCAATTGAGCAATCTTTTTTATTGAGGGACCAATCTTTTGATACGGTCCCTGATAGTTTATTCCAAGCAAGGAATAACCAGGCATGGTTTCGTTCGTGATCACAGGTTTTCGAAAAGAACCCATCATGGCAGCTATTACCAGCATACCGGTGACGAAAGTTAAAAGAAACAAGAGAATATTCATTTGGCAAAAATAGAAGGAATCTCTCTCTTGAAAATTTGATTTTAATTCGTTGGGTGAAAGAGAATTTGTGGCGCTCTGGCTGAATTGATTCATGACAACATTGCATGCATAAGGCTTTTAGAATTTCACAGAGAAGTCGAAAAAACATTATTTTTGTCTTGATTTGAATTCATCCGTTCATCCCACACCTGCGCCGAGATTGGTCTTTATAGACATGGCCCGATCCATTGCCATCCTTTTGATGCTGGAAGGCCATATCACAGGTGAGCTACTTTCGCCAGACTATCGTGCATTGAATACTGATTGGTATGTGTTCTGGCAGCACTTGCACGGTTATACCTCTCCATTGTTTTTTACCATCTCGGGAATTGTCTTTGCTTATTTGTTGTCATCCCCAAAGGAGCAAGGAGGTTATTGGCAAAACAACCGCGTAAGAAAAGGATTTAAACGGGTGTTGGAGTTGATGCTGTGGGGTTACTTGCTGCAATTGCATTTGCGCAATTTGATTTCTTGCTGGTTGGATGGATCGACTTATCACACAGATTGGCTCATGGCGTTTCATGTCTTGCAATCCATTGGGGTAGCGATTTTGTTAATCCTTCTGTTATTCGGTCTTTCTAAACTTTCTCGATTGCCTTTTTACCTTTGGGCTTTGGCAGGTGCTTTTGTGATTTTGATCTGTAATGGTTACCAAGAATTTTACATTCACCAACAAAGAGAATGGGTGAATCAAGGTCTTCAATCGCAAGTTATATATCGTCCTGCGTATTGGCCCAAATGGATTCAAAACTTCTTTTATGGTCAGTACTCGGATTTCAGTTTTATTCGTTTCAGTGGTTATACCCTCTTTGGTGCAGGAATGGGGCATTTGCTCCGGGTTTATGAGCGTCATGTCTTGCGCTATGGTACCGCCTTTGTTCTGACTTTATTGGGATATATTTTGGTTCGGGATGCATACTACATTCTCTGGGGACTGGATTTTGTCATTCAACAATTGGGTATGGCCACGGTCAATATTCAGTTGAGCAACAAAGATGCGCTTATTGGATTGGGATATGTGTTAATGGTGTTGGGCGTGTTGATTTGGATCAATAAAATTTTTGTTTTTAAGGATAATTTGTTTCTGCGAATGGGGCAGAACACTTTGCTGATTTATATCGTTCATGTGATGTTGATTTATGAGGGTTTATTGGGTTTTGGTTTGCCTTTGAAGGCTTGGTCCGCGAATTTTACTCCCCAGCAGTCTTGGGGATTATCAGCATTAATTATCTCCGGTTTCTTTTTGATGGTTTGGGTTTGGACCAATAGAAGCAAGTTGTTTTTGCCCAAAAAGTAGTCTCTTTCCCTATATTTGAAATATGATGAAACTACGTTTGACAGCGCTAAGCTTTTTGCAATTCTTTATTTGGGGAAGTTGGTTGATTACTATCGGTGCATTTTGGTTTAAAACCAAACAATGGGGACCCGATCAGTTTGGGGTTATTTTCTCCACCATGGGGATTTCAGCTTTGTTCATGCCGGCCATTGCGGGTATTTTGTCCGATCGTTTTATCAATGCAGAGAAACTCTATGGCGTTCTTCATTTGTTGGGCGGTATCGGTTTGTTTTTGGTACCTTCTGCACAATCTCCAGACGAGATGTTTTGGAGAATTTTGTTGACCATGATTTTTTACATGCCCACCATCTCCATGTCCAATACCGTGATGTACGCGATATTGTCCAGAGACAAAAGCATTGATGTTGTGAAAGTATTTCCGCCTATTCGCGTTTGGGGAACGGTTGGTTTTATTGTGGCGTTGTGGACCGTCAGCTTAACGGGCCATGAAACCGATGCTTTCCAATTTTATTTGGGCGGTGCCGTGTCTTTTGTTTTGGCGGCTTATGCCTTTACCTTGCCGGCTTGTCCTCCTTTGGGCAAGGACTTGGAACGCAAATCGTGGGTGGAGGCTCTGGGGTTGAATGCCTTTAAGATGCTGAAGGATCGTTATTATGCAGTATTCTTTTTGTTTGCCTTGTTGCTTGGCGCTGCATTGCAATTGACCAATGCATACGGGGATGTTTTCTTGCATGACTTTGATGGCAATCCAGCCTATGCCGATACCATGGCCGTGAAGTATCCTGCCATTGTTTCTTCATTGGCGCAGATTTCAGAAACGCTTTTCATCTTAGCCATTCCTTTTTTCATGAAACGTTTTGGCATCAAGCAAGTGATGTTGATCAGCATGGTGGCTTGGGTATTGCGTTTTGGTTTGTTTGCGTTTGGAAATCCAGGAGATGGTTTGTGGATGATTCTTTTGTCTTGTATCATTTATGGGATGGCCTTTGATTTTTTCAATATCAGTGGATCATTGTTCATTGAAAAAAGTGTAGAACCATCCATTCGTGCCAGCGCACAGGGTTTGTTTACCATGATGGTCAATGGACTGGGAGCAGTATTGGGAAGTCGCGTGAGTGGTTGGGTGATTGAACATTATTTTACCCATTACACCACCAATGCGGAAGGGCAGTCCATCCCTCATTTGGATTGGTCAGGCATTTGGTTGTCCTTCGCGGGATATTCTGCAGTTGTCGCCATTTTGTTCCTGATGCTTTTCCGTGAGCGAAAAGTACAGGCTCAATAAGTCCAACTTTTGGCGAAAGTATTGAAGAAGGAAATTCCGAATTTGTAGGTTAGTCTGGCAGATCCAAAGTTGTTGTCTGACGTACAGGCATACAAACCAAATCGGAAGAGTTGTTTTTTAATTCTACAAACCCTTTCCATTCCCAAGTACAATTCTTGGTGGTAAAAGTTTTGGTCAGCAATGATGAGTGTTGCGGCGCCTGCGGCCTCTGTGATTTTTAATCGATGGATGAGCGGAAGTTTATTGGTGAGCAATCCATTGAAATGATGGAAGTAATTGGCTTTGAAGAAAGCGTTGGGCGTACTGAATGTTGGCCCCAACAATTGTAAACTGTTTGTGGGATCGGAGAAAAGAAAAAAGTCAGATCCTCTGAAATACCGGTACTCCATGAGACGTAAACTTTTCTTGTTGAGATACGTTCCGGCATAGGCGGCCCATTCTCCTTCACCGAGTACAGGAATGCGGAATTTTTGTCGAATGGAGAGTTCCACGTAATCAAAATTGACTTCACTCTTTGCCAGATTTGGAATTCCTTTTCGGTAAGTGAAAAAGAGCTCAGGATTGCGATTGGGCAAATAATATTTGCGTCCATTGCGGCGGTAGTATTGCTGACCAATACGGTATTGCAATAAAAGACTAACTTCAGTTTTGAGGTAGTCTTCAAAATCAACGGGCTTGTTGTTTTCTCCAAAGACCTGTCCCGACCAATTGTCCTGCTTCAAAGTATTGATGGGAAGTTGGCGCATGTGGCTCAGTGCAACTTCACCAAATAAACCAGTGGCCAATTCCATTCTCTGGGCAATCGTTAATCCTTCTCGCTTCACAAAATTGCTTCGACTGAACATGGTGGCCAATGATGCGTAGCCATTGATTTGCTCATACAAATTGGTCACTTGAATGCTGGTTCGCATGTATTTCTCTGGCTTGTAGTCCCAGCTGAATCGGACATCTGCACCGAGATCCTTGTTGGCCACCCCGTAACTGATGCGCCCATTCATCGAGATTTTATTTTTCTCGTTGATCTCTTTAGAAGCAGAACCGCCAAAGACATGGCGATAGCCTCCAATCCCCCAGAAATTCAATTGTGAAATCATGGGGTTGATGAAATAACTGTAACCTTTGAAAGAGTTTTTAAATCCCATTCCGTTGAGGGTGACATCCCAAAATGAAACCTGGTTGTACAATGAATCACGGATTTGTTTGTATCGAGGACTGAGGTATTTTTTCTGCACGCTATCACAAAAGGTTTGGTATGCAGTTTCAACGGAGTCCAGCGGAAAACGGCGCTGATTGGGCCAAAAGTCATCATCTTTCTTTTCAGCATCATCTGCAAAAGTTTGCACTTCCAATCCTATTTTGGTTGAGGTCTCCAATTGAATGGGGTTGTCAAAGTGGATTTCTGTACTACCCAAGATGGTATCTTGATTTTCGATGATGGTGTAATGGATCGAACGGCTTTTGGGCAAAGAACGGTTTTGCCATTGCATGTATTCTTCTTCAAATTCAAATTGATGATAATACGTCAATGCTCTAGGGGTAAACTGATACTTGGTTTTTTCAATGTTAAACGTGGAATCTTGAATCCAAATTTGGGCATTGATGAGCGCTTCTTTTTTGATGATGGGTTGTATTTGGATACAATACACATTGCCACCTTTCTTTTCCTGAAAATCGATAATGTTGTATCGATAAGTGGCTCTTCCTAGGTTGGAAAAAGGCGATGGGATGAGCTTCTGTGCCACTTTGGGGACATTGAGGTGGTGGTCCAACAAATCAAATTCTCCAAGGGCATCCCGCGATTCAAAACTGTAGGGGTCTTCCCATCTGTCTCGGTCTGACCAAATGGCTTTTTCTCCATAATTAAATCCTACACTGAACCCAGCGGCATCGATCCAAGGTCGATAGGGTGTGTATTTCTTGTATCCCTCGACGTCTTCATGGTATTTTCCATTGGGGGCAAACTGGTGGTTGGAGGCAAATTCAGAAAGCCATTGTTGTCTGAATGTAGGTATCGAATCTTTGATGAATCGGTAGGCTGGACTGTGCAACTTGGCGTATTCTATAGAGTCGCTTCTGCGGTACAATCGCGGGAATCGTTTTCTCCAAAACAATTCCCATTTGGTGGTGTCTATTCCTTTTTCGATTTCTTCCTCAGCCTCCTTTTGGGCGGAGTCAGATACGGCGTCTTCACCTTTTGGAACGATTGGAGGCCCTTGAACACTAACCCTTTGGTATCCATTGAGGGTGATGGTGGGATGATTTTCTTGGTTAAAGGTGTGTTTTTCTTCGGCCTTCTCCATCAGGTATTTGGCAAAATCACTGCGGTTGCTGCTGATGTTGAGGCTATTCAGCATGAGCTCATCTTCCTCCAAGACGACTTGAATGACCACCTCATTTTTTCCCAATTGAATTTTTTCAGCATGTTCCTTGAACCCAAGGGATTTGCAATGCAAGGAATATCTGCCTTCTGGTGCCTTCAGAGCAAACTCTCCATTGCTGTTGGTGATGTCTCGCGCTTCTTGCTGCTGATGGGATTGGAGCCATACATAGCTTCCCGGAATGGGATTTCCCTTCTGGTCAGTGACCCGTCCTTTCACCCATGCGCCATAAGTTGGAGAGAATCCTCCCAGTATCAATAAAAGAGCGATGGAGCAGAAGCGCATGGCGCAAATTTACTCCATCGCTCTTCGGGATGGTTTTAAAATTTGTTATTCACCCGTGTTTTTGAGGGCCATGAGTAAATAATGTCCTGATTTAGTAACGATGGGTTTTTTGCCCATGTCCGGGTATTGGATGTAGGCAATGTTGTTTTCTTCTTTGAGGATGGTGACTTCTTTCATGGTGAACTGATTGTTGCCACTGCACTCAAAGATCTGTGGCTTGCTTTCCCAGTAAGCAATCCCAGCAGTAGGAACGGGTAGGCTGTTGAGTTCTTGAACCGATAAAAATCCGTTGATGGTAATGCCAGGAATCCAATCAGCAGGGGCATTTTGGATGGATAACCAAATGTGTAAACCATGATCATTTTCCTGAAGGCTATTACTGAATCGTTGAACCACTCCTTGCGCCACCGTTCCATTGTTGTCTTTTAGTTTAACTTTCATTCCTGGCGTTAATTTCAAGGGTACATTTTGAAACGAAATCAGCTCGCATTGCAGTTCGCCACTATTGACAATGCTCAGCAATGACTGACCGGCTTGGCAGTATTGACCGGATTTGATTTTGATTTCATTTATTTTTCCAGAGATGGGCGCGTTAATGGTAATGCTTTGTTGAATGTCTTTGGGCGAATTGGGAAATGGGATCATCAATAGATTCATTTTTTGCTCCATTCCCGCCACTGCGATTTTGGATTTGTTCAAAGCCAATTCAGCATCCTGATAATTCTTCTCGCTCGTGGCATTTTGATTTTTTATCACCGTCAAGCGATTGAATTGTAGCTGTAAATTCTGTAGCTCAGCTCTTTGAAGCAAATAGTCTTGTTGGAGTTCAACCAAAGACAAATCGGAAAGGGAAAGCAGTTTTTGGCCTTTGCTCACCGGGCTTCCTGGTTCAATGAAAAGGGCATTGACCTTGGCTGAAATGGGGTAGCCGAGATCAATACTGCCTTGCGCAGGAGTGATGATTTTGCCGCCGATGCTCATGATGGAGGAGATGGTGTCCATCTGGATATCCTTCCATTCAATTTTCAGTTGTTGAATTTGCTCTGAATTCAGGTTGATGGATTGCGCATTCGCTGCCTCCGTTTTTTCGGCTTCTTTAGGTTGTTCATTATGACAACCTGAAATCAAGACTGCTGATATTGCGATGATGGAAAATATTTTATTCATGACCGATGAGGTTTGAGATTTGAATTTGGTTTTCTAAAAGGGCGATCTTTTTCTGCAAGAGCAAATCGTAAAACTCGCGCCATTGATTTTGGTTTTGACTCCATTGCAGGAAGTCGCTTTCTCCGTTTTTCAGTTTGACCATCCAAACGTTGAATGCGGGTTGAATCCAAGTCGATTCTTGATTGAGCAATTTGTCTAATTCTGATTGATGCCTTTTTTGGCTTTCCAATAGAAACGCCATTTCTTGCTGCATTTCCCATTTCCATTGGGCTTGGAAGTTCTCTTGAATTTTTAATTGAAGACGGGCAGATTGAATGCGGTTCTTGTTGAGGCCATTGGGTATGGGGATCGCTAAGCCCAATGAAAACGTTCCAAACCATTTGGATTGGTCCCAATAATAATCTTGATTATTAAAGTTTTGATAGCCAATGATGGTCATTGCGCTCAAGCCCCATCGCATCTGAGGTAGTCGACTGTATTTGGCTTGTTGAAATTGAAGTTGCGTCAAGCGCAATTTTTCATTTTCCAATTGTAGCCATCCACTTTTTTGCACATCCGTTTCTTCCGCGGATAATGGATTGGATTCAGAAATCAACGGAAGCGAAATGGATTGACCAATCGATTTTTCCAGGTCATTGTAGTATTGCAAGATCAATTGCTGTATGGCTTGTGCATTGCCCTCTAGGTTGTTTTTTTGTTGTTGAATCGTAAAGAAATCAGCGGCGTCTATCCAGCCATTGTCCAATTGAATTTTTGCTGTGTTGAGCGCAAGGGATTGTAAGGAATCGATTTTTCTCATGTCATTCTGATATTCCTGCAGGAGGACAATCAAATGAAACTTCTCTTTGACTTGATTCAAGAATTGGTGGTAGGTAAGGTCGTTTTCCAATAACGTGATGGCGCCATTTGATTGTTGCCATTGTTTAAGGGAATGATAAACATTGGGTAGGGCAAGCTGCTGACCCAGTGTTACTCTTCTGTCCCAAGCCATGCTATTGACATGCCCAAATTCAGTATTGAATTCGAGCGGTGAATCCAAGGCAGGACGTTCACTGTTGATTTTCGCTTGTTCCTTTTGCAGCTGATGATTTTGTTGGAAGTATGATTTTCGAGCCAACGCCAGGCAGTCGTTCCAAGTGGTTTGCGATTGAAGGGCATTGGTGGAGAAAACCAAAAGCAATAGAACGGCTGTTGGTGTTTTTACGTTGCCCAATGTTTTTTTGGTCTTCCATTGTGACTTATTGAAATACAGAAGGGGAAGCACAAATAAGGTCAAGAGGGTAGCGGTGAGGATTCCACCAATGACGACAACGGCCAATGGTCTTTGTACTTCCGCTCCAGCTCCTTGACTCAGTGCCATGGGAAGGAATCCGAGTGATGCTGCGGTGGCTGTCATTAAAACAGGGCGTATTCTGTTCTTGGTTCCTTCCATGACGATTTCCCATGCAGTCAATTCTGTTTCTTTTTCCAAGCGTTGAAATTCAGCCATGAGCACGATGCCATTCAAAACAGCGACTCCAAATAGCGCGATGAAACCGATTCCTGCAGAGATACTAAATGGCATTCCTGTGATGGTCAAGGCAAATATGCCCCCAATGGCGGCCAGAGGAATGGCGCTGAAAATCAACAAACCTTGACTGAGTGATCCAAAGGCAAAATAAAGCAGCAAGAAAATCATCAATAGGGATGCGGGAACCGCAATAGACAATCGGGATTTGGCCGCTTCTAAATTTTCGAAAGTCCCTCCATATTCAACATGATACAAATTGGGTAGTTGGAGATCGGTGCCTACTTTTTCTTTTAAATCCAATACGGTTGATTCAATGTCTCTGTCGCGCACATTGAATCCGACAATGATTCTTCTCTGGGCTTTTTCTCTTTGAATTTGATTGACTCCATTCACCCATTGAACGGAAGCTACATCTTTAAGCGGCACTTTTCCATGTAATGGAGAGTCCAGCAATAAATCTTGAATCATTCCCAAATCAGTGAGTTGTTTGGGATCCAATTTGATGGTGATGGTGAATTTTCGTTCGTTCTCGTAAACGCTTCCAGCAGCAGCTCCGGCCAATGCTGCTTGGATGGTTTGATTGGCTTCGGCAACATTCATGTCGTACATCGACATTTTGGCTCGGTTGTACTGGACTACAACCTGCGGCATGCCGATCATGGATTCGACATAGATGTCCTGCGCCCCAGGAATTTGTCTGGCCAATTCACCGAGCTTTTCTCCGTATTTGTAAAGGGTGTCCAAATTGTCTCCATAAATTTTGCAGACTATATCTTGACGTGCGCCGGTCATCAGTTCATTGAAACGCATTTGCACCGGATATTGAAATCCCGTGGTAACGCCAGGGAGTTTCTCCAATGATTTACCCATCGCGGTAGCCAAGTCATCAAAGTTGTCGGCATGGGTCCATTGCTTTTTGTCTTTTAATACGATGATCATGTCGCAAGCCTCCATGGGCATGGGATCCGTTGGGATTTCACTGCTGCCGATTTTGGTAACTACTTTTTGAATCTCTGGATATTCATTCATCAATATGCCAACCGCTTTTTGCGAAGCTTCGATGGTGGTGTTGAGATGGGTTCCGGTGAGTGTGCGGGTCTCAACGGCAAAGTCTCCTTCTTCCAATTCTGGAATGAATTCGCCTCCCATATTCAGCAGCAAAACAACGGAAATAACAAACAGTCCGATGGCGGTGAGCATGATGGGACGGAATTTGTTTTTTGCTTTTAATAACAATAGGTGGTAACGGGTTTGTACGCGGTGAATCATGCGGTCAGACCAGTTATCAGTTTTGTTTCCTTTCACCGATAACACCAATGCGCTCATCATGGGAACATAGGTTATGGACAAAATGAAAGCGCCCACGATGGCGAATGAAATCGTCTGCGCCATGGGAATAAACATTTTACCTTCTATGCCCGATAAACTGAGAATGGGAATGTAAACGATGAGGATGATGAATTGACCAAAAACAGCGGACTTCATGATTTGCGAAGTGCTGGAAATGGTGATGTCATCTTTGCTGTGGTGATTGGTTTTATTCTGATGGATGTGATGAAGCAAACCCTCAACGACAATAACAGCACCATCGACAATGAGTCCAAAATCGAGGGCGCCTAAGCTCATTAAATTTCCATTGACACCAAACAAGTTCATTAGACCAACCGCAATGAGCATGGCCAATGGAATGACAGAGGCCACCAAAATCCCGGCTCTCCATTGACCCAGGAAGACGATCAAAACAAAAAGGACAATCAACGCGCCCTCCAACAAATTGGTTTCTACAGTGGATAGGGCGTGCCCCACCATCTTGGAGCGATCCAAAAAGGCCTCCACCTCCACACCTTCTGGAAGCTGGGATTGAATTTTCTCCATTCGGGTCTTGACGGCGTCAATGACCGCCACGGAATTGGCTCCTTTGACCATCATCACCACCGCACCGCTGACTTCGCCATCGTTGTTGTAACACATGGCACCGTAGCGCTTGGCGTGATCCAATTGCACATCCGCCACATCTTTGATGCGAATCATGGAATTGTTGTCTTGGTGACGCACGACGATGTTCTCAATGTCTTCGGTTGTTCCAATCAATCCTTCTGTTCGAATGAAAAGCGCCTGATTGTTTTTTTCAATGTAACTGCCTCCCGTATTCTGGTTGTTTTTTTGAACAACATCGATGATTTCTTGCAAGCTGATTTGCAAGCGCGTTAAATCATCGGGGCGAACAACCACTGCATATTGTTTGAGGTATCCGCCAAAACTGGAAACATCCGCCACGCCAGGTGTGCCCAGCAGTTGTTTGCGAATCGTCCAATCTTGAATGGTGCGCAATTCCATCGGGCCATATTGGTGCTCAAAACCCGGTTTGGCTTTTACAACGTATTGGTAAATTTCGCCAAGCCCCGTTGTAATGGGCGCCATTTCTGGAATCCCAGCATTCTCCGGAATTTCATTTTTGACTTGGTTGATTTTTTCACTGATTTGTTGCCTTGCCCAATAGATGTCGACGTTGTCTTCAAAGACTACCGTGACTAGGGAAAGTCCAAAGCGAGAAAAGCTTCTGATTTGCTTGATGCCTTGAATGGTTTGTAGGCTGTATTCTACGGGCATTGTAACCAAGCGCTCAATATCACCAGCCCCCAGTGCCGGACTAACCGTGATGATTTGAACTTGATTGTCAGTAATGTCTGGCAAAGCATCAAAGGGCAATTGGGATACTTCATAAGATCCCCAAATGATGATGCCTAGGGTGAATAAGGCAACAATAAGTTTGTTGCGAACGGAAAACGAAACGATTTTGTCGATCATAAATTAAACGATTAATGAAACTTGAATCCAAACGAAAAGCACAATTATGCGCTCGGTGGATGCCAAATTCCATTGGACTCGTAACGATCAATCAAGATTTGATTGATTAACAAGTGATGCTGAGGTTCAGCTATTTGAGCGATAGGATTCGCTATTGAAAGTTTGATGTTCTGATGCACATAAATCATCTGATTGATGTGTAGCTGTTGACAAGGAAAATCTTTATGGTCCATATCATTGGACTCATGACCGAAATAATGAACGACAAAGAAATCAGCGAAATTGCTGTGATGATCTGTCATGTTGTGCTCATGATAATGTTCTATAAGAGCATCAAACTTGAACATTTCTACCAAAACACCACCTTCAAAAATGTGCATCGTTGCCATTTGAGCAATAAGGACAAGGAGTGCAATTCTTTTGAACATAATGCGAATTTAAGGATTAAACGCAGGATTGAACATGAGAAGTTTCACTTTGTTTAATTTTATAACATGAATCAATTGCCCAATCTTCAACTAGCGCGACGTGAATGGACTTTCATTTTTCTTGCGGGATTAATGATAACAAATGCCATTACAGCAGAATTAATCTCAAGTAAGTTGATTGATATTCCCGTTTTGTTTCGAATGAATGATTGGCAGCTTGGCCCCTTTACCACGATAGTTGGGGTTTTGCCTTGGCCAGTTGTTTTTATTTTAACCGATTTACTCAATGAGTTTTATGGAGAAAAGGCAGTTAAGAAGTTGTCTTGGATTACAGCAATATTAATTGGTTATTGTTTTCTAATGGTTTATGCTTCTTTGCAAATACCATCTTCAACCTTGGTCAGCGGCCCGGGATTGGCCACTGATCGGGAGTACTATCTTATTTTTGGTCAGGCGCCTTGGATTATCTTGGGTAGCATTACGGCTTTTGTCGCATCGCAATTATTGGATTCAACCATTTTCCACTGGATTAAAAACAAAACGGGCAATCGTTATGTTGCGCTCAGAAGCACGGGCAGTACAGTGGTCTCTCAGTTGATTGATTCGGTGATTGTTTTGTATATCGGTTTTGTCATCCCCGGAAAATTGAGCATGGCAGAATTTTTTGATATCGTTCCCGTAAACTATTCTTTGAAGCTCATCATCGCCATTGCATTAACACCTGTCATTTATCTTGGTCATTGGATGATGAGAAAGTGGCTTTCTAATGGTCAATAAAAAAGGCCTTCCAAGGAAGACCTTTTTTAATTTGTTTTTAAATACATCAAAGCAATGTGGAAGGGCAAACGTAATCGGTTATTTTGAATTGGTTGCTTGCCTTAATCGAATTAAAGCCACCTGCAATATTGATAAGGTTGTCATAACCCCTTGCCTTTAGAATACTGATAAATACCATTGAACGATAACCGCCTGCACAATGGACATAGTAAGTTTTATTTTTGTCAATGAGTAACATGCTGTCATTGATATAATCCAAAGGAGCGTTTATGGCTTGAACGATATGCTCACTGTCGAATTCACTTTTCTTTCTCACATCTGCAATTAAAATTTCTGGATGTTCTGATTCTAATTTAGCAAATGTTTCCACATCTATTGAGACAATGCTTTCCGTCTCTTTTCCTGAATCCTTCCATGCTTTGAAGCCATCCTTTAAAAATCCTATGCAGTGGTCATATCCGACCCGCGCAAGCCTTGTGATAACTTCTTCTTCACGGCCAGGTTCACAAACCAAAAGAATTTTTTGTTTGATATCGGTGATCAATGTACCAACCCAAACAGCAAATGAACCATCAATGCCAATGTTGATGGAATTGGGAATGAAGCTGTGCGTGAACTCTTCAGCCTTTCTAGTGTCGATAATGATTGCACCTTCTTCCTCAGCGGCGGTTTCGAAAGCGTCAGGACTCAGTGCTTGCGTTCCACGTGTGTGCACATCTTTGATGTTATCGTATCCATTGATGTTCATTAAAACGTTTTTGGGGAAATAGCTTGGTGGAGGAGTTAGTCCAGTTAAAAGTTCTTGAATGAATTGCTCTTTGGTCAATCCCTCTCTCAAGGCATAGTTGTTTTTTTTCTGGTTGCCAAGCGTGTCTTGAGTTTCTTTGCTCATGTTTTTTCCACAAGCACTTCCTGCGCCATGTCCTGGATAGACAATGATGTGATCTGCTAAGGGCATGATTTTATTGCGAAGGGAGTCATACAAATGTCCAGCTAGTTTCTCTTGTGTCATTTCTGAAATGACATGTTGAGCCAAATCAGGACGACCAACATCACCAATGAATAAGGTGTCTCCAGTAAACAATGAATGTTCTTTCCCAGATTCATCTTTTAATAAGAAACATGAGCTTTCCATGGTGTGCCCGGGAGTGTGCAGCAGCTGAATGGTTGCATTACCTATTGGAAAAATTTCTCCGTCAGTTCCTATGTAGGCTTCAAAACCTGTTTTCATTCCCGTTGGTCCGTATACAATTGTTGCACCGGTGGCCTCAGCTAGGTCTTTGTGCCCTGAAACGAAATCAGCATGGAAATGGGTTTCAAAGATGTACTTGATTTTTGCGTTGTGTTTTAAGGCAAAGTCAAGATAAGGTTGTATTTCGCGCAATGGGTCGATGATGGCCATTTCACCTCGGCTTTCGATGTAGTAAGCACCTTGTGCTAAACATCCTGTGTAGATTTGTTCAACTTTCATGGTTAATTAATTTGAAGCAAAATTGATTTTAATGCTGAAGTGAATTTGGTACGAATGGTCACAGAAAAAGAGAGCAAAAGTCAATTTTGTAAATGCTAAAAAGCAGAAAATCAGTTTAATTCTAGTTGTTATATGTTATCATTGTGTTATGAAGAACCCCTTATTGATTTCAATTTTGCTATTATCGAGCATTACAATTAATGCCCAATGGATAGATGATACTTCCATCAATAATCCAATATGTGTAGCCAACAACTATCAAGTGGATTTGCGCATGATGGAAGATGGATTTGGTGGATTCTTTCTGGTTTGGAAGGATTATCGAAACGGAACACCAGACATTTTTGCTCAACGTGTCAATGCTTTGGGTGAAAAACTATGGGCCACGGATGGAGTGCCCGTTTGCAGCAATTCATCCGATCAAAGTACCCCTGGTTTAATCAGTGACGGCGCGGATGGGATTATCGTGTCATGGAGTGATTGGCGATCAGGAATAGAGCGAGACATTTATGCCCAGCGCTTGAACGGTGACGGACAACCGCTTTGGATGTGGGATGGTGTTGTTGTCGTCAACAAGACAACCCGAGAGCACAACCAAAGAATGGTAATGGATGGTCAAGGTGGTGCCATCGTAGTCTTTGAACAGAAGAATTCGGCTACCTACAATTGGGAACTATGGGCCCAACGCATCGATGCCAATGGAAACGGAGTATGGAATCCAGGTGGTATTCCTGTTACCACTATTCTTTCAGAGCATTTGAATGAACGCATTCAGAGTGATGGTCAGGGTGGTGTCTACATCGCCTTTCAAGATTTTAGAAATGGCATAGATTACGATGTTTATGTCCAACATTTGGGACCAAATGGTGAATACCTATGGGGTACCGGTGTATTGGCATGTAATGCAACGGGCACTCAGACCAATCCCAAGATCGATCCAGATCCTAATGGCGGGGTAGTGGTGGCTTGGACGGATAAAAGGAATATGGTGGATTATGATATTTACGCACAGCGCATTGACTTTAATGGTAACTTGCTTTGGGGGGCAGGTGGAAAGCCGGTTTGCTCGGTTCCGGGTAACCAAAGTGCAGTTGATTTACTATCGAATGAAGTAGTGAACGGTGTGATTTTGACTTGGAAGGATGAGCGCACAGGAGTGGATTATGATATTTATTGCAATCGTTTGGATTGGGAAGGCAATCAAACTTGGACGATGAATGGAATGCCTGTTTGTGTCAATGCAGGTGATCAAATCAATCCCAACATCACCGGCGACAGTTATGGAGGTGCAGCCATTGTATGGCAAGATCAAACAACCGGAAATTTTGATATTCGCATGCAGCGGATTTACGCTGAGGGTTACATTCAATATCCCATTTCTGGAAAGATAATTTCCGATGCCATTTCGGATCAAAGCTCTCCCAAGAGTTGTTCAACAGAATTGGGCGTGGCTGTATTTGCTTGGGAAGACAACCGAACAGGTTTGGCCGATGTGTACTGCGCCAAAGTTCAGTTTGGTGGACCATGGGTCAATGTGGATGAGACAGCATTGAGACAATCAAACGCTTATCCCAATCCATTTTTGGAGAGCATTCGCTTTTCTGCTTTGGGGAATGATTGGAAAGAAATTTCAATTTTTAATACGCTGGGTCAATTGCAATTTCACGAACAAACTACCAGGGAGCAAATGGAAATAGATGCAGGTGATTGGAATCCTGGTTGTTATTGGGTACAAATCAAACAGCATCATGGCATGGAGGTGTTTCAAATCATGAAGCAATGAGAATCCTTGTATTGTTCTTGTTTTTGATTGTTTCATCTTTGATTTCAGATGCGCAATGGGAGGTCAACAATTTGATCAATACGCCTGTATGTGTGGAATTCGGAAAGCAAAATGATGTAAGGATTTTGGGAGATGATCACCATGGTGCATTTTTGGCTTGGAAAGATGCCCGAAATGGCAACAACAATCCAGATATCTATGTTCAGCATGTCGACTCCTTGGGTGTTATGCTCTGGGAAACTGACGGTAAACCAATATGCATCGACACTTCAGATCAGAGCACTCCCAACTTGTGCACCGATGGAAATGGTGGGTTTATATTGGCTTGGTCGGACCGCAGAAATGGTGGAGAACGTGATGTATATGTCCAGCGCATTTCCGCTGATGGAAATATTCTATGGACCAACAATGGTGTTCAGGTGGCAGGAAAGCCGATTCGTGAGCACAATGAGAAAATTGCATCAGATGACAACGGAGGAGCTTTCGTTGTTTGGGAGCAATTTGATTCGATACTTCAAGTTTGGGATATTGCGTTGCAGCGCATCGATGCCAATGGGAATTTGCTCTGGAATTCAGATGGAATCACCGTGACCAATGTGACTTCCAATAAATTGAATCCCAAAATTCAAAAGGACAAGCAAGGGGGATTGTATGTGGTTTGGCAAGATCAACGCAATGGATTGGATTATGATATTTATGTTCAGCGGCTGAATGGCCAGGGAGATCGCTTGTGGGGTGATGAAGGCTTGCCTGTGGCCGTGGCGATTGAGAGTCAAATCAATCCCAAAATGGATCCCGATACATTAGCTGGAGGTGTATATGTTGCTTGGGCGGATAAAAGAAATTTGTTGGATTATGATATCTATGCCCAACGAATTGATTCCAATGGCGTTGTGCTATGGAACAACAACGGGATTGCGGTCTGCAATCTAATGGGGAATCAAAGTGCAGTGGATATTTTGAGCACTACTCAAACCAATGGATTAATCTGCACCTGGAAAGATGAGCGAGCAGGCAATTATGATATCTATGCGCAAAAATTGTCGCCTTCTGGAATTTCTGTTTGGAATGAAAATGGACTTTTGGTGGCAACGTCCCCTTTCAATCAAATCAATCCCAATATCTGTTCAGATGCATCTGATGGATGCATCATCGCTTGGCAGGATTCAACATTCAATGATTGGGATGTATATGCCCAAAAGATTACTGGTCAAGGGAATTTAATTTGGCCAATGAACGGAGCTGCTGTTTCCAATGCAATTGAAATACAAGGCCATCCCAAGCAGGTCCCCGATGGGAATGGAGGAGCGATTTTTGCTTGGCAAGACAAAAGAGCCAATCAGTACGATGTATATGTTCACCATCTGTTTGCCGATGGACTTCCAATGTCGATCGCCAATGATGAATTTCAAAACAATGCAAATTGGGATGTTTTTCCGAATCCCAGCTCTGGAAGTTTGACATGGAAAATGAAAGGGATGGAACCGATTGAAGTAAAGATTTTTTCAGTATGGGGAAATTGCATCAAAATCCTTCCAGTAGTTTCAGGCACTTCAATGGAATTCTTCGACTTAGAAGATGGATTTTATTTTCTTCATGAAGAGAAGACCGGAAGAACCATAAAATGGGTCAAGCAATAATCAGGACACCGCCTCAACCCTTGCAATTTCTGGAACGGCTGATTTGATGGTGCTTTCCACGCCGGCTTTCATGGTCATGCTGCTCATGGAGCAACTGGTGCAGGCGCCAGTGAGCTCCACCAAAGCCGTCATGTCTGTTGTAATATCTACCAACGTGATGCCACCGCCATCTGCCGCCAAATAAGGTCGGATGTTTTCTAAGGCCACTTCAATGCGGGCCATCAACTCAGTTTTGTTGTTCACGGGTTTCTGTTTTTTTGCGGAAGGGCAGCATGCGCAGTTCGCGTTCAAAGTTACCAATCATTTCATCAAAATAGAAATGAGCAGGATTGTCTTCATTGATCACAGCGGGGCGACCTACATCACCGGCTTCTCTAATGGACTGAATCAGTGGAATGTGGGCGATGCAGGGCAGTTCGTAATCATCGGCCATGTTCTTGGCGCCGTCTTTTCCAAAGATGTATTGTCTGTCGTCGGGATCTCCGGTTGGACTGAACCACGCCATGTTTTCGACCACGCCCAAAATGGGGACATTGATCGCAGGTAAATTGAACATGGCAACGGCCTTGGCCGCATCAATCAATGCCACTGGCTGCGGTGTACTCACGATTAATGCTGCAGTCAAAGGAATGTTTTGAACGATGGAAAGATGCACATCACCGGTGCCGGGAGGAAGATCCAAAATGAGATAATCCAAAGGACCCCAATGGGCATCATTGACCATTTGGGTCAACGCTTTGGTGGCCATTGGACCTCTCCAAACTACGGCTTGATTAAGATCTGCAAAAAATCCAATGGACAAAACCTTTACACCATATTGCAGAATGGGCTCAAGTTTAGAGTGACCATCCACATCAATCAATTTGGGCTTGTCATGTTGTAAATCAAACATGAGCGGGGCAGAGGGCCCATAAATGTCAGCATCCAAGTATCCAACAGAGTATCCTTTTTTGGCCAATCCACAGGCCAGGTTAGAGCTGATGGTTGACTTGCCCACGCCCCCTTTTCCAGAGGTTACAGCGATGATGTTTTTTACCCCAGGCAATACCTTTCTCAAGTCTCCTTCTCGCTCATCACCACTGATGGACACCACATCCACGTTGACTTTAAATTCAAATCCCAAGGTGCGTTGAATGGCAAAAATAACAGCTTCCTTCATGCGCATTTTGGAGTGCATGGCAGGATTGGATACTTTGACTTGTAAATCAATTTGGTGTCCTTCCGAAGAAAGAATTTGAACCAAATTTAACGTGACAATATCTTTTTTTAACTCAGGTTCTTGAACCGTTGATAGGGCATCAAGAATGGCTTGCTTACTCACACTCATGAAGCAAAATTAAACCGAATACGCTTAAAACAAGTCATTAAAATTGGAAGTAGATAAAGGTTTGTTCTTTTCCTGCAAACAAGAGAATGGCCATCATCAGCACATAGTAAAATCCCCATCTCATCACCCGGTGCCGGTTGAGTAAAAATGATTCCAAAGCAAAACGCTCCCTTCTTCCCATCCACTCAATGATCATGAAAATTCCAATGGCCAAAATCATATACAAAGGTCGTTGCGCAGGAAGACTGAATAGCGAGGTGGAGAAGATTTCGCGACAAATGGACAACGCTTGAGTCATGCTCTCCGAGCGGAAAAAGACCCAAGCCATCATTGTGATGAAAAAGGTGATTCCCATTTGGAATATTTCCTTGAATGAGGGAAGTGATGAATGTTCAGCCACTATGGACAAATGGTTTCTGTTGTTGTTGGTGAGCAGCAATGGGAGAAAGTAGACTGCATTTAAAAATCCCCAAGCGATAAAGGTCCAGTTGGCTCCATGCCAAAATCCAGAGACGATGAAAATGATGAAGGTATTGCGCACCTGCATCCATTTTCCTCCCTTGCTTCCTCCTAATGGAATATAGAGATAATCTTTGAACCAAGAAGAAAGTGAAATGTGCCAACGTCTCCAAAACTCAGCGATGTCTCGTGAAAAGTAAGGGTAATTGAAATTGCGCAAAAGCTCAATGCCAAACAAACGGGCTGTTCCCAAAGCAATGTCACTGTATCCCGAGAAATCACCATAGATTTGAATGGTGAAGAAAAACGCACCAATCAACAAGGTGCTTCCTGATTGGTCTTGATAATCGTTGAAAATAATATTGGCGTAAAACGCACAATTGTCAGCGATAACCACCTTCTTAAACAATCCCCAAAGAATTTGACGCAATCCATCCACTGCTTGGGAATAATTGAAAATTCTTTTCTTTTCGATTTGCGGAAGCAGATGCGTGGCGCGTTCGATAGGTCCGGCAACCAAGAGCGGGAAGAAACTCACGAATACGGCGTAATTCACAAAGTTGCGAGAGGGCTCGATGCGGTTGTAATAAATGTCTACAACATAGGATAAGCCATGAAAAGTATAAAATGAAATTCCTACAGGTAAGATGACTTGAAGGGTCCAAAAATCAACTTGCCAACCAACGGATTGAAGCGCGATTTGTAGATTTTCTGCAAAGAAGTTATAGTACTTGAAAACGCCTAAAAAGCCCAAATTGATGATGATGCTGGCCCAAAACCAAACTTTTTTGTTTTGATTGTTGGAGGCATCTTTCATTCGGATACCAGTATAAAAATCCAGCAACGTTGAGAACATCAACAGAAAAAGGAAACGCCAATCCCAGCAAGCATAGAAATAGTAGCTGGCTGAGAGCAATAGAATGTTTTGAACTTTAAGATCTCTTTTTTGAAGCAGCCAATAAAGTGCAAATACGATGGGAAGAAATACAGCGAAACTGAATGAATTGAATAACATGATTAAGGCTTAATGAACCGATTAGAAAAACCATTGGGATAAACGAGGTTGGAAAGAAAGTAAATTCCAGAAGGCAAATGTTCAATGGAAATGATTGTTCCATTTTGAACCAGTCCAGTAGTCTCAATCCATTGTCCTTGTGCATTATAAATTTTGAAACGACAGGGTTGTTTCAAATTGAAAATTTGAATGTGATCTTGAGCAGGATTGGGAAACAATCCCAATTGTTCAGTGGCGATTTCATTCAATTCAGTGATGATCGGATTGTATTCACAATTGAAATTGTATTGGCAAATTTGTTTCGCCAAAAATTGCGTCATAATGGAAAGGGTAGTGTCATAGTAGGCCGGAGAGGTCAAATGCGGAACATGATCTTGGTTTTCGTAAATTTCAAAACAGTTTTCGACGCCAATTTGGTTCATTCTTTCGTGCAGGGATGAACTGCCATCTACCTGCGTCACTGGAAAACCGAACAAGTTCAGGGTAGTGGAGCCATAAGGAACCGTTTGGTCGTTGGGACCATGAAAATGACAAGCGGGTTCATCTCCGGGATGAATCCAAGCACTATCGCCCAAAGCACCGCAAATGTTGATGATGGCATTGACGGAAGATGAGTAGCCTGGATTCCCGCTATTGCCCTCCAATCCACCATCCAAACCAACGCCGCTCATGTCCAAAAAGGAAGGGATCTCGCTATCCTGATCCAAGTAGGCGTGGTGTAGGGTCATGAATCCCCCGGCACTGACCCCTGCAGCATAAAACTGATCACCAGAAATCAGGTAAGGATTTCCATCAACGTCTATGGTCTTTCTGAAATAGCGAATGGCGGCCTTCAAATCTTGGGTGGCCCGCATGACCGCTTGTGTAGCGCTGGATTCCAAGTTGGAAAAACCAAATCCAAGGCGGTATTTGATGGAGGCCACAACGTATCCCATCTTGGCCATGTCTTGGCAAAAAGGAACAACATCGGGACCCACTTTACTGCCAGAAACAAAGGATCCACCATGGCACATGATGACCAAAGGTCGGTCAGTCATGTTGTCGCCCACTGGCTGATAAATATCCAAAGTCAAGTCATCTATGGCGCCGGTGTAGTCCAAATTACTGCCGTAGACAATATTGCTGGTAAGAGAGAATTCTGGGAAAACACGTTGGTAGTACCTTCCAGTCCCATCACACTGCGCATGGGTCAATGTGATGATTAAACTCAATAAGAGTGTGGTGAAAAATCTTGATTTCATGATTAAGGATGTTGGTGCAATTTAGTAAAACAACCAACATCCTCATCAATCCTTTATCCTTTTCTTTTGGGCTTCCCTTTGTTTGGATTTTTGAAATTCTTTGATTTCGTTTTTACCTCAAACTTTGGTTTTGATTTTTCGTGCTGTCTTTTCTCCGATTTGTCAATTTCTTTCTCGAATCGGTTGCGCGATGGGCCGCGTTGTGCACGCTCTCCGTAAGTGTATTTCTTTTCATCACCCTCTCGTCTTGGAGGTCTGTCACCATAACTTCTTCTTTCGCCACTTCCTTCCGATCTTGGTGCACGATCACGGTCTCCATAACTTCTTCTTTCACCATCTCCCTCTCTTCTGGGTGGACGATCTCCATAACTTCTGCGCTCGCCGCTGCCTTCCGCACGTGGCTTTCTGTCGCGATCTCCATAGCTTCTTCTTTCACCATCTCCCTCTCTTCGGGGTGGTCTGTCGCCATAACTTCTGCGCTCGCCGCTTCCTTCCGCACGTGGTTTTCTGTCGCGATCTCCATAGCTTCTTCTTTCACCATCGCCCTCTCTTCGGGGTGGACGATCGCTGTAACTTCTGCGCTCGCCGCTGCCTTCCGCACGTGGTTTTCTGTCGCGATCACCATAACTTCTTCTTTCACCAGCGTCCTCTCTTCTGGGTGGACGATCTCCGTAACTTCTGCGCTCGCCGCTTCCTTCTTCGGATCCTCTTCCTCTGGAACGGCCCTCACTCATTTGATCTTCGATGCTGCGATTGTCTTCTTCCTTTTCATGAAATTCATTCGTAGGCTCTGACTCTCTTCTTCGTTCTGACTCTTCACGATTCCGTCTTCCGCCAACGGTATTGCGTTCCGATGTGGTGACAGTAATTCTTTTGCGGTAGGGTTTCACTTCTCCATCTCCTTCCTGAATTCTTGTGGTTCCACCCAAACGTATTCCTCGATCCGTAAGCGTGATTTTTTGTTCTTTGTACAATTGTCCGCAAGCTTTCTTAAAAGTCTTTTTGGACATGGTCAAATATCTTTTGATCTCTTCCGGCTCGCTTTCATCGCTCAATCGCAAATAGCCTTTGTTGCTTTCCAATACAGATAAGATGCGCTCCATGGCTTCTTCAATCAATTCAACCCCTTCTTTTTGGGTGCTGACCGTGATCTCTGTTCCATCAATTTTTCGAATATATCCCTTGCATTTATCTCCTTCACCATAGTCTCTTAACATCTCTTGCTTGAACAATACCCCGAGGTATTTGCCTTCAATGATGACGCGTCGACCGAACTCCATTCTTTCTCCAATGATCATGTCCACTTCATCTCCTCGTTCAAAAGGAATGTAATGGTTTTTCAGATGCTTGGTCAATTTGGTAGAGGCAAAAACACGTTGACTCATCTCGTCGTAAAGCAAGATGACCAAGGCCCAGCGACCTTCCTCCAATTCGTCTTTTTGCTCTGGGAATGGGATAAGAATATCTCTTTCAGTACCAATGTCAATGAAAGCGCCTATTGTGTTGGTATTCTTTATTTTAAAACTACCAACATCACCTACTTCTATAGATGGCAATTGTGTAGTGGCAATCAGTTGTTTGTTGTTGTCGAAATAGGTAAAAACAGTAACTTCTTTTCCCTCTTCGGCTTGTCCGGGAAAGTCTCTCCTCAGCAATGGGACTTGGTCATGCTCATCTCCAAGGTGCACAAATTTACCTTCGATGGAATGGACCAATAATGTTTGGATTTTTCCAGGTTGAATAATAGAACTCATTCTACAAAGGTAGGTGAAGCAGTTTGACTTATTTTTGGAAAAAAGGTAAAGCATGAAGAACGGAATGTTAATGCTCTGCGCGATGATGGGCGCAATGATGATGCAAGGGCAATGTCCTGCTGGGCAAGTTGAAGTTGTGATTCATATGCAAACAGACGCATGGCCCTATGAAAACTATTGGCAATTGGTTCCTAGCGGTAATCCTTGCGGTACCGGGGTTTTGTTTGAAGGAGCCAATTTAAACGTGGGGTGCAACGCCGTGGCAGCTGATGCAGGACCGGATGGTTATCCGGCAGAGTCGGTGGTTACTGAAGGTCCCTTTTGTTTGGACCCCGGTTCTTACGACATCATCTTTACCGATAGCTATGGCGATGGTGGATTGCTCTTCGAAGTGGTGGTGGATGGCGCATCTTGGGCTGCTTTTTCAGGGACCAATTTTGGAAATACGTTTACTTTTAACACAACAACCTCAGCATTGATACCGGGAGATTCTCCCTGTGCCGCCTTGCCCCTTTATCCCGATCAGGCTGGATTGTCTTTGAACAATGCGGCAGCATCAGCGTCGATTGGTGAGATTGCCCCCAATGGTTTAGAGTGTAGTACACCGGGGTCATGGTGTGAGGGTGTCAGCTCCAATTCTTTGTGGGCGGAGTTGCACTTTGAAGCCAACGCAGCTTACCGAATTTCAACTTGCGATGCCGCCAACGGAGTGGATACGCAGTTGGCTTTGTGGAAGACTTTGGATTGTTCGGATTGGAATGCTTTTCAATTGGTGAGTTCCAATGATGACATGCCCGGAGGATGCGGGGTGGGGGAGAATTACGCATCGGAAATGGTGGTCAGTTGTTTGGATACGAACTATCGCTACTTTATTCAAGTGGATGGTTGGAATGGAGCAACAGGCAACATTTTTCTGAATGCTACCTCTGAAAACATCGTCAATGATTTGAGCGCTTTGGTCATTCCTGTTTGGTGTCCCGTGAACAAAGGAGATACCCCCACAGGTTATATTCAACCTTACATCAATGGATTGGGAATCGATGCGAATTATTCATGGACGAGCAACATTGGATTTGCCTCCAACGAATGGGCCATCAGCAATTTGCCAGCAGGCGAGTACACGGTTGAAGTGAATAACGCTTGTTTTTCGGGTAGTGCGACTTTTGTGGTAACCGAACCTACATGGTGGGGCATTGCACCTACTATTGTTCAACCCAATTGTGCCAGCACAGCGGATGGTTCGATAGCTTTGGAGATCACCGGAGGAACCGCTCCCTACCAGGTCATTTGGACAGATGTCAATGGCGTTGCCATTCCAGGCGTGCCGCTTGCCAATCAATCCGCGGGTACTTATGTGGCCACCATCACCGATGATCATGGTTGTGTTTATGTACAAAATTTCCAATTGCAGTCGAGTGGGGACTTGAATGTGAATTTGGCAACCATCAATGATTTGTGCATCAATGATGTCTACACTTTAGAGGCTCCCATTTATGATGGCGCCATTTACCAATGGTCCAATGGAGCGACTACGCCGAACTTGTTGATTGATGCTGCGACACTAGGTGTTGGGTCACATACAGTTTCTGTTACCATCGTCACCGCAGAGGGATGTGTGGGTTTTGGCGAGACAACTTTTTACATCAGCAATTGTGTAGGTGTGGATGAGCGTGTGATTCCCTCTGGAGTTTACCCCAATCCAACATCAGGTTCCATTCAGATGTGGACAGGCCATGCAGGTCAATGGGATTTGTTGGATGCGCAAGGACGATTGATCCGTCATTTTGTTTTTTCAAAAAGCAGTTGGGTTGAACTGGATATGAACGAAATTTGTCCTCAAGGGTTTTATATTTTTAAATCTGTTGACAATGAATACAAAGTGGTTGTTGAATAGGGTTAAGGTGTGGTCGATGGTTTTAGCCATGGGAGTAGCTGCGGTTGCTTGTCGGGATAAGGAAAAGGAAAAAGAAGAGGAGGTGCCTGTGATTAACGCGCCTGCCGTGAAGGTGGTGATGCACAATTTGATCGGAGATTCATCCATTGTATCTGGACATTTTTACAATCGCACAGGAGGGGAGTCCTTCTCATTGGATGTGCTGAAATATTATTTGTCGCATGCTGCTTTGATCAGTGATGCAGGAGATACGGTGCACTTAAACCAACATACCTTGATCGATGAGTTTGATGCCAATCGCCATGGTTTTTCGGCTAGTCCCAGCATCGCTGATTTGGGGAGCCATCATTTTAATGAGATGATTTTTGGAATGGGTGTTGACCAAAAGCACAATATCTCAGGAGATCAAGCGGGAGATTTGGATCCGGTGTATGGGATGATTTGGACCTGGAGCACAGGATATATTTTTCTCAAGCATGAAGGGCAGTTCATCAGTTCCAATGGTTCAGCTTTGCCGTTGCTCTATCATTTGGGAACCAAGAATGCATTTGCGGCCATCTCATTGCCCATTGATTTGATGCTCGAGAACGAAAAGAGCTATCAGGTGAATTTGAAATTTGATTTGAATAAAATGTATTCAGCGGTGGATACCATTGGTTTCGAAAACAACAATGTCATTCAAAGTACGGGTCCATCGGATTTGCCTTGGATTCAGCAAATGCGGAATAATATTTCGCAGTCCTTTTCTTTGATGAACATTGAAATTCAATAGGAATGCGAAAGATAGTTTTCCTTGCATTACTGAGCACATGGATGCTTGCGGGCTGTTACAAGGATGAGGCTGCTCTGCATCAAGGGCCAACGCCTTATCAATTGAACATACCTGCTGGACTTCCGGCGATGATGATTCCGGCAGACAATCCGTTGACAGTTGAGGGGGTTTATTTGGGGCGAAAGTTGTTTTATGATCCGATACTTTCTGGGGACAATTCCCAAAGTTGTGGAAGTTGTCATATGCAACAACATGGATTTACCGATGGAAGAAAGTACAGTGTGGGAATAGACGGGGTCGAGGGGACCAGAAATGCGATGCCGCTCATTAATTTGGGATGGCAATCGACTTTTTTCTGGGACGGAGGAGCGGCCGATTTGGAAAGTCAGGCCTTGGGACCTGTTGTGAATCCAATCGAGATGCATGAGACCTGGGCAAATGCGGTATCTGAGATCAAGTCCATTCCCATGTACCAGCATTTGTTCAAGAAAGCTTTTGGCATTGATGAGATAACGGTGCCTTATGTAGTGAAGGCCATTGCGCAATTTGAGCGAACATTGATCAGCGGTGATTCCAAGTATGATCAATACAAGAGAGGCGAAGTCTTTTTAACACCGTTGGAATTGCAGGGCATGGATTTGTTCACGGACATGAGCAAGGGGGATTGCAACCATTGCCATGTGTTGGG
>JBDKGG010000084.1:0-10347 GCA_039798325.1 Bacteroidota bacterium | reverse complement strand
TGCCGAGCGAGATTTGACCTGGGAGCACAGAGGCCCTCACAATATTGGCGGTAGAACAAGAGCATTGGCCATAGATGTATTAAATGACAACCACATCATTGCAGGTGGCGTAACCAGTGGAGTATGGTCTAGTATCAATGGAGGCTCTAGTTGGGTTCATGGAACTGAAGCTCAACACATCCATTCATTGTCTTGCATCGTTCAAGATGTGCGTCCGGGACATGAGCAAACCTGGTACTATGGAACCGGAGAAGAATTTTATGGGGTCGTAAGCGGAACCAGTTTCACTTCTCTCTTTTCAGGTGATGGGATATTCAAGAGTACCGACAATGGAACCACTTGGCAACCATTGGCCAGCACGCAAAGCGGCACTCCCCAATACCAACTTCAAAATGGCAGTTATGACTTTATTTGGCGCATGGCCATTGACGCCTCCAATACAACAGAAGATGAGGTGTATGCCGCTGTTTACAATGGCGTTATCCGCAGCACAGATGGCGGTGATACTTGGCAAAACGTTTTGGGTTTTGGCAGTGGCCCTTCTGAATTCACTGATGTGCTCGTCACACCAGAAGGAGTGGTTTATGCTACCTTCAGTGACAACACCACCAATGGTGGTGGTTTTTATCGATCTGAAGACGGATTGAATTGGGTATCCATCAATCCTACCCAACCAGAAATAGCCAATTTGCGCAGGACGGTCATGACCATGAATCCGCAAAATCACAATGAGATTTATTTTCTGGGCGAAACGCTCAATAACAACCAATATGCGTTGGATCACTTCCTATACAAGTATACCTACATCGATGGTGATGGAAGCAATGGAACTTGGGAAAATCGATCCGCCAATCTACCTGACGAGCCTTGTGTATTGAACACGGGAATTGACTTCGACTTTGGCACTTTCAGATCGCAATACAGCTATGATTTGACCATTGCACACCATCCTACTTCCGGTGTTCTTTTTATTGGTGGCATTAATCTGCATAGAGGAATAGATGGGTTCAGCACCGATACCAACGATTGGATTGGTGGATACCGCTGCAACCCTCAAGCTCCCTGGTATTATGTTTATCCCAACCACCACCCTGATCAGCACTTTGTGGTTTTTCATCCTACCAATCCCAACGTATTGTTCAGCACCAATGATGGTGGCATATACAGAACAGACAACTGCATGGCGGACAGTGTCGCATGGACTCCATTGAACAATGGGTACATCGCCAGTCAATTCTATACCGTTGGATTTGAACAAGGCTTGAGCAATTCTGATTTTGTGATGGGCGGTATGCAGGACAACGGAACATGGATCACCAACTCTGCTGATGCCAATCAACCTTGGAAGGAGGTGCATGGCGATGATGGATCTTTTTGCGCTATACCTCAAGGACGTGATTTTGTTATTTCATCATCGCAATCTGGAAGAATGATGAAGAAATTAATCGATGATCAAGGAAATCTTGTCGGAACAGAGCGCATCGATCCCCAAACATCCCCCTCTTATTTATTCATCAATCCGTTGCTTTTGGATCCCGTAAATCATCAAGATGTATTCATGGCCGCCAACAAAGCCATTTGGTATTTGCCCGATGTTCAAGACATTCCCGTTACCGGAAATTACCCAACAAAACTGGCCGATAGTTTATGGGTTAGACTCATTCCGTCCTCCGTCCCCTTGCTAGCCGGAGCCATTAGTTGCATGGACAAACCCATCAACAACAACAATGTGATTTATTATGGCACCAATCAGGGCAAGGTGTATCGTTTGGACAATTGTTACAGTGAAACCCCAACTCGTGTCGACATTTCAGACACCCAATTTCCAACCAATGGATATGTTTCCAGCATTTCGGTCAATGATTACCACCCCAATGAAATCTTGATCGGATTTTCCAACTACAACAAAAAGAGCCTGTTTCATAGTATGGACAGCGGAGATACTTGGACCGATGTCAGCGGCAATCTGGAAGAAAATCCCGATGGTACGGGAGCCGGACCCGGTGTTTATGGAGTAGAAATATACCCCAGCAACCCTTCTCAATATTTTGTTGGAACCAGTGCAGGTCTTTACTCTACCAATAGTTTAGACAGCACCAGTACCATTTGGCAAATGGAAGGAGCCAACACCATTGGCAATGTCATCATCAACCAAATCAATTGCCGACCCTACGACGGGCTGCTCGTTGTGGGCACGCACGGCAATGGCATATGGACCACGCATTTGGAGCCTGCCGTTGGCATAGGATACACCGCAGAAGATTGGAAGAAAGATTGGCGCGTGTATCCAACTCAAGTAACAGACATTCTAAAATTTGAAGCCCCTTCCAACGCTTCCGGCAAGACAATCATAAGACTTTATGATTTATCGGGAAAGCAAGTGATTGAAGAAGCCTTTCTAGCTGAACAAAAATTGCATCAAGTTCAAACCCGACATCTCCAAGCGGGTATGTATTTATTTGTCATAGATAACAACGGAAAGAAAACCACAGGAAAAATCATTCATGAGTAACGACATCATCTCCTCCAACGATGCCCCAAAACCAGTTGGCGCTTATCCACATGCCAGAAGAGTGGGCAATCTATTGTTTTTAAGCGGTGTTGGTCCTCGAATTGCGGGCTCAGACGCCAATGACAGCGGTGTGCCCGGTCTAACATTGGACAAAAACGGGAACTTTTTAGAATTCGATTTTGAAGCGCAGTGCAGAAATGTATTTGACAATGTCAAAAAAATATTGGAAGCCAGCGGATCAAAATGGGACAACCTCGTTGATGTGACTGTTTTTTTGGTCAACATGAAACGAGATTTTCACACCTACAACCGCTTGTACGCAGAATATTTCAAAGATGCCCAACCGTGCAGAACCACAGTAGAAATCAATTCCCTGCCAACTCCCATTGCCATAGAATTAAAGTGTATTGCCACCATTGAATAATTTTGGCAAAGGATTTGCGTTAGGCGAAAACATGAAAACGAAAGTGGTTTTATTTGCCCTCGTTATCATGATGACTGGGGGCAGCAGCTGGGCTCAATCAAGTAAGCCAGTAAAAGTCAATATCAAGAACCTTCCTGAGTTGGGATTGCGTTCTCAATCCAACAAGGCTTTTAAGCCCGGAGAGAAATTGGTGTATCGTCTTCACTATGGAATCATTGATGCCGCAACAGCAACCATATCTGTCGATCCGCAAGTGACCAAGGTAGGGAACCGAGAAGTATACCATGTTATCGGGGAAGGCAAAACGGTTAGCACTTTTGACTATTTCTTTAAGGTTCGTGACAAATATGAATCTTACATTGATAAGCAAGGTATGTTTCCCCACAAATTTGTGAGAAACGTCGACGAGGGTGGTTATAAAATACAACAAGAGTATACCTTTTTTCCTTCCAAGCGCGCCTACAAAAACCAAAAAGGCGAGGGTTATTTGACACCCGAGTACGTTCAAGACATGATCAGTGCTTTTTACTTTGCCCGAAACATGGATTTTTCCAAAGCCAAGAAAGGAGATATTTTCAAAATCACCTGCGTGGTAGATGACGAGATTTTCCCGTTGAAGATCAAGTACATCGGTAAAGACAAGGTTTCGACAGACGCAGGTACGTTCAATGCACTCAAATTTGCTCCTGTCATTCAGAAGGGACGAATCTTTAAAAAAGAGGAGGATCTGAGTGTCTGGATCAGTGACGACGCCAATAAAATCCCACTGATGGCTTCAGCAAAAATCATGGTCGGAAGCGTAAAAATGGAATTGCAATCCTACAGCGGTCTCGCCAATACGCCCGCTAGAATTAATTAAGGATGAAACTTTTCTCAATATGAAAAAACTCCCTTGTGGAGTTTTTTTTATTGGTACTTTTGCAGGAGTAAAATAAAGAAAATGAAAGCATTAGTAGAAGCTTTTCCGAAGCATTTAGAACAAGCCATGGCGATTGGTCGCGCAGCTCAATTGACCAAAACAGAAAAAACATTTGACAACATCGTGATTTCCGGATTGGGTGGAAGTGGAATCGGTGGAAAAATTGTGTCACAATGGGTGGCAGACACCTGCGCTGTTCCAATTGTATGCACCAGTGATTATGTCCTTCCTGGTTTTGTCAATGAAAGAACATTGGTCATTATTTCAAGTTATAGCGGTGATACCGAAGAAACGGTTGCCGCAATGGATGAGGCTTTTAGCAAAGGTGCAGAAGTAGCCTGTATCACGAGCGGAGGAAAAATTGGAAAGATTGCTGCTGAAAAAGGTTTGAATTGTATTCTTATTCCTGGGGGCAACCCTCCCCGATCCATGTTTGGATACAGTGCCATTCAGCAATTGTACATGTTGGCCCACTACGGTTTCATCGGGATGGATTTTGAAATGTCCATCACCAATGCCATTGCCAACATGAACAACAACATGGCCGATTTACGCGCCAATTCCTTAGACATTGCCAAGAAAATTGTAGATAGAATTCCTGTACTATACAGCGAAGCCATGTACGAAGGGGTGACCATTCGTTGGAGACAACAAATCAATGAGAATTCAAAAATGTTGTGCTCACACCATGTGTTTCCTGAAATGAACCACAACGAATTGGTGGGATGGACCGGAGGAGACAACCGCGTGGCCGTAGTTATTTTGCGCAATGAAGATGACCATAAGCGCTCTCAGATGCGCATGGAGATTTGTAAAAAATTGATGGGCGAAAAATGTGATACCATCCTTGAAGCATGGAGCAAAGGAGCCAATAGGATCGAGCGCTCATTGTACTTGGTACATTTGGGCGATTGGATCAGTATTGATTTGGCTGAATTGCGCAACGAAGATGCTACCGCCATTCCCGCTATCATTTTCTTGAAAGGAGAATTGGCCAAAATGCAATAATGATGTCAGAAGAGATTATTCCACTTCCTAGATCTTCCAATCGCCTGGTGCGCTTCGAAGATTTAGGGAGGCGGGATTACAAAGAAGCTTGGGACTTTCAGGAGTCCATTTTTCAAAGAATAGTTGACCGAAAGCTCTCTAAGCGATTAAATCCAGAAACTCCCGACAATACGGAGAATCACTTGTTGTTTGTTGAGCATCCTCACGTATATACATTAGGGAAAAGTGGCGATGAAAAGCATCTCTTGCTGAGTGAAGCGCAATTGAAAAAAGTTGGCGCTTCCTTTTACCCCATCAATCGTGGTGGAGACATCACCTATCATGGTCCAGGACAAATTGTGGGATACCCCATTTTTGATTTGGAATTATTTTTTACCGATATCCATTTGTACTTGCGATTTTTAGAAGAAGCCATTATTCGCACTTTGGCTGAATACGGCATTAACGCTGGTAGGATAGATGGATTAACCGGCGTATGGTTAGACGAAAACCATCCCATAAAAGCCAGAAAAATAGCAGCCCTTGGTGTGAAGTGCAGCCGTTGGGTTACCCTTCATGGCTTTGCATTCAATGTGCATCCAGACATGCAGTATTTCACCAATATCATTCCTTGTGGAATCAGTGACAAGCCTGTAACTTCAATGGAGAAAGAATTGGGATATGCGCCGAATATGGAGGAAGTAAAATCCAAACTCAAAGGGCATATTCAAGACTTATTTGGCATCACGTTTCAATCGTGATGGTAAGATTCTCCTTTTAATATGGTAAAGGAGCGATACAGTTGTTCCAATAGAAATAGACGTATCATTTCATGCGAGAAGGTCATTGCCGAAAAAGACAACTTTCCATTGGCGCGTTGGTAGACTGATTCATGAAAACCAAAGGCCCCTCCAATAACCAACACACAAGTCTTGGTGCCCGCATTCATTAGTTTTTGAATCTGCTGCGCCCACTCTGTAGATGAGAAGGATTTGCCTTTTTCATCCAACAACCATACAAAATCTTCGGTTTTAATATGCTTTAAAAAAAGCTGAGCTTCCTTTTCTTTTATGGTCTCCCGTGTCATGCCTTTGGCAGAAACATCTGGCAAAACCACCCATTCGCAAGAGATATAATGCGTCAATCGCTTTTTGTATTCATCCTCGCCTGCGACCAAATAAGGGGCTTTGGTTTTTCCAATATTGAGTACCTTGATTTTCAATTACTCGCGTTTATCGTCTCTGGATTCTTTGATATTCTGCTTTTGTAATGGATTCATTCCATACTCTCTGAAACGCTTTCTTTGAACATATACATCATAAGCACAAAAAACAGCAGCACGAAAAGAGGATTCATCAGCTTGATTTTTTCCAGCGATATCGTATCCCACTCCATGATCTGGAGAAGTCCGCACAACAGGGAGACCTGCTGTATAATTAACCCCTGATTGAAACGCCATGGTTTTAAATGGGGTCAAACCCTGATCATGATACATGGCGAGCACGGCATCAAATTGCTGAAATGTTCCAGCACCAAAAAAACCATCGGCGCCAAAAGGACCAAATACAGCCAATCCCTTGTCGTTCAATTCACGAACAGCAGGTTGAATAATTTCTTTTTCTTCACTCCCCAATAATCCATTGTCACCGGCGTGAGGATTCAATCCCAATACCGCAATTCGCGGATTGGGCACACCAAAATCTTTGATGAGCGCCTCATGCATCATATTGACTTTCTTAACAATTTTCTCTTTGGTGATTTGGCCTGCCACATCTTTAATGGGCACGTGACCCGTAACGACACCCACACGCAATTGATCTGCCACCAAAAACATCAATACATCATCTGTACCCGCCATTTTAGCCAAATACTCCGTATGACCGATGAATCCATTTTGGTTGGTCTGCACCACATCTTTGTTGATTGGAGCGGTTACCAGAACATCAATAGAACCATTGGCCAAATCTTGTGCAGCAGTCTCCAAAGATTTCAAAGCCCATTTTCCAGCCTGCGCATCTGCCTTGCCCCATTCAATGGTCATTGCCGTCTCTTTGTCAATGTTGACCAAATTTAATTTCTTGGCCTGCGCATCTTTGGCGCTGTTCACAGAAAAATACATCAACTCTTCTAAGCGCAAACCTTTCTTGGTTTGCTTGACCCACTCTGGGTGTGCGTAAAGCACTGGTGTGATGCTATCAAACAAACGACTATCGGCAAAGGTCTTCAACACCACTTCCATTCCTACACCGTTGGGGTCGCCGCAGCTAATCCCTACTTTTACTCTTTGCTCCATTTTCTAAGTTACTTTTTAGTACAATATTTATCCTTGATGAATTGATACAACATTCTCACCCCCACTCCTGTTCCACCTTTTGGTCGATAGGATTGTGCGGCGCCGTTCCAGGCTGTTCCGGCAATATCGATGTGTATCCAAGGGTACTTGGTGAAATGCTCCAAAAACTTACCCGCTGAAATATGTCCGCCATTTCCGCCACCCAAATTCTTCATATCCGCCACATCGCTTTTCAGCTCATCTCCAAACTCTGGCCACAGTGGAAATTCCAATGTTCTTTCCCACACATGTTCTCCTGCCTTCTGCAATAGGCGCATGTCTGACTCTGGCGCCGTTCCCATCACAGCAGAGGCATAAGTTCCAATGGCTCGGATGGCTGCGCCGGTTAATGTGGCCAAATCAATGACCAAATCAGGGTTGTACTTTTGCGCGTAAACCAAAGCATCGGCTAAAATCAATCGGCCTTCGGCATCCGTATTCATCACTTCGATGGTTGTTCCATCGGAAATGGTTAAAACATCCTGAGGAACTATGGCATTCATGCCCGGGCGGTTATCCGTTGCTGGCACCAATCCGATCACATGAACAGGCAACTTATTGGCAGCAACGGCATACAAGGTTCCAATTACTGCGGCTGCCCCACCCATGTCACATTTCATTTCGTCCATTGAACCGGGTGTTGGCTTTAAAGACAACCCTCCTGTATCAAACACAACACCCTTTCCAACTAAAACCAAAGGCTTCTTGTTGGTTGCTTTGGCAGGCTTGTATTCCATGATGGTAAATGTTGGCGGATCGATAGACCCCTTATTTACCCCAAGAAGACCGCCCATTTTCAAAGACTCAATTTGTTTCTTGTGCAATACCTTCACCGCAAATCCAGCCTCTTTTCCTAATCTCACCGTTTCTTTTGACAATTGCTCAGCGGTCAAAAAAGAAACGGGCTCATTCACCAAAGTTCTTGCGGCATGATTGGCATTCACCACTCCGTACAACTCACGCTGTTTGGCTTCAGATAGGTTGGTATCTTGAATATACATCTGATCCAAAGAGAGGGCTCGTTCTTTGGCGTTGGTATAATATTTATTGAACTTGTAATTGCCCAAGGCCATTCCTTCAGCAAAAGCGAAACTGATTTTTTCATCAACACCTTCACCTTTCACCAAAACTGAAGATTGCTTATTGCCATTGGCAACCGCTTGCACTTCATTTCCTTTGGCACGCCACTTCTCCAAAGTCCGGGCTGACAAATCTCCGTTGTCTGCGAAATAATAATATTCCCATTTACCCATTCCCTGAATCAAAACAGCATCTCTCTTGCTCTTTCTTTCTGCTAACAAATGCTCCTGAACTGACTTATCAAGAGATTTGAAAACACCTGTTTTTTCGTTGTTCCAAAGAACAACTACGATATTGGATTCTGTTTTGTTTTGTTTGGCCATGTTCTATTATTTGAAAATTACTCGTTTGGTAGATTGTTTGTTGTCTGATTTCACCATCAACATGTACAAACCTGGCGTTTGATGGGGCAATGTGTATTTCAGATTGGAATTGGGCGCGCTATTGAAAAGATGGGTCCAAACCAATTGCCCCAAGGCATCATACAACTCAAACCTTCCATTCTGAGCCTGAATCCATTCTGTTTCAATGGTCATGTCCTCTTGAGCAGGGTTGGGATAAACAGACCAATTTTGAAACGACAAATCTTCTAAAATTCCAGCACCCTCTTGGCCATAGATATTGATGTCATCGATGTAGAGATTGTTTCCCCCTTTGGCAACAAATTCAAACTTGATTTGAAAATGATCGGTCATGTAGGTAGGATTGGAAATCATTACAACATTACTGCCCCATTGTTCAAGACCAGAAGGAACAAAATTGCCATCGGTATCTGGCGCTGTAGCCAAATTTGAAATGCCTTGGTGAATTTTTACCAATCCCCAATTTTGTCCGCAATCTGCAGAAGCACTTATTCTGAAACGATCATTGGTATTGACCGTTTTATTGGCCCATGCCCATTTGTAGGAAACATAAATGGTATCTCTTCCTGACATGTCATAGGGTGCCGAGATTAGCTCATCTCTACTATCCACAATGCTGACTGAAGAATTGAGTAAGCGCAACGACTTCGATCCCGAGTACGCTGCATTGGTCACCACATTGTAACCTGCATCACCCATTTGATTCCATACCGACCAACGATCTGTATTGGGCCAAACCTCTTCAAAACCTTCCCAGATAGGCACTTGCAAAGTAGGCGCTTGGAAAACGTGAATCAAGTTGGTTTTTACTTTGGTCAAATTGCCAGAGCTATTTCCAACGTTCAAGGTCACCGTGTAGATGCCGGGCTGATCATAAATATGTATTGGATTTTGATGCACGTTAGGGTCGGTTCCGGTCAGTGTATTGCCATCACCAAAATTCCATGTCCAAGTAGTTGGTGCATTGTAACTATTGTCATTAAAAGCAACACTCTCGCCTGTGCAGATCACCACTTTATCCGCCTCAAAATCTGCGACGCACATGGATGGGCTGGATACACCCGTAGCGGCTAAATTGGAAGCTGTAATCAATTGATTGCGTTGAGCCACTGATGAGGTAAGGGCTGCGCGCATTCTTGCTACTTGACCCACCGTAAACATTCGGGAGCAATAACTGTACTCCATGTAATTTTGAACGTTATCCAGTGGACTACCACAAGTAGCTCCCTGCAAATTACACGTCGTCCATCCAATGGTCAATGGTGTATCCGATACGCCATCGTCTATGTCGCAATTGCTTGCCAATCCGGGCTCATTGCTATCCCCCCATGTGTGCATGAGGTTGAGCCAGTGACCAGCCTCATGGGTCAAGGTTCTTGATTTTTGCACCGAACTGGTTCCAATGGAACCGACATAATCCGCTCTTACGACAATGCCATCCGTGCCGGCTCCCCAATTTCCTGCCACGTTGGGTGGCAGATTGGAGTACCCTGCAGCTCCATTGGCATCTTGCACAACCCAAATATTCAAATACTGATTCCTTGGCCACATGATCAAATCCTTTACTTGTTGATCGCCAACGGAGGTAAGGTCACTAACCGTGCGGGTAATGCCTGATGTGCAGTTTCCGTTGGGGTCCCTAGTGGCCAACTTAAACTCTATTCCTGCATCAGCCACCAATTGGTCAAAGGCATCTACTACGATGACCGTATCACTATTCATTTTGCGATA
>JBDKGG010000083.1:0-9611 GCA_039798325.1 Bacteroidota bacterium | reverse complement strand
CTCCCAATTCTGACGGCGTAAAGGTTGAAACAGCCACCAAAGTATCTTTGCCCAAAGTGGGAAGAATAACGCTATTCGCGTTCCCAAAGTATTCAGCCAATACCAAGTTTTGAGTCACAGAGCACAACACATTCACCGCCTGTGCTTCATTGACTCCTCCATTACCAATGACGGCAGTCACTTGAATGGGACTCACTTGATTCAATGGAACCTGCTTGTAATCCAATAATCCGCCTTGAACAGTTGGATTGTCCCAATTGCCAAAAACAACTTTATTGACAAGCAAGTCGTTGGCCATCATCTCTTGAACTAAGATATTGTCTACGGCAAATCCAGAAACCCATTGACCATTATCCGACCATTGAAAACGGATTTGAATATTGCTCACGTTGTCAAACTGAAACAATGGAATGATGACGCTCTGCCAAAATTGCTCATCTACATTCAATGTTGTAGTGGTGTCATTTAACACAACTGGAACAACGCTGAATGTTAGGCCTCCATCTGTGGAAACAGCAACCTCAGCATCTCCAGCCCCAAAATTTTGGTCATGAAAAATGTCAAAGTACAAAGCCATATTGCTCAATCCTGTAAAGTCCAATATGGGTGTTTCCAACCAAGCATTGGCCAAATCACAATCGCAGGGTGCCGGATCATCGTTGGCCGCCGCAAATTTGTTGGCACCAGTCATGCTGATTTCAGGAACCGGCCAATACCCTCCGGCATTTGCCGTCGTGGCATCAAATATCTTAAAAGCCGCTGTTTCCGTAATATTGGTATTGTCCAAAACGGAATTGGTTGCCCAATTGCTGGGTATCGCGGCGGGCAAAGCATCCATGACACCTTCAAAGTTTTCTTGTAAGACTACAACACGGTTGTTGGAAGATGTTGTTGGATGAAAGGATTGACGATGACTCATCATGGGGCTCATATGCTCCTTCCTCATGATGTGTTTGTTTTGTCCAATGGAGGAACCTCCCATCGCAATGGCAATAAAAAAGAATAAAATTTTCTTCATGATAAATGGTTTACGAAGTAAATATAATCGTTCATCGTTAAATTGAAAACAATAAAGACATGATTTTGGATATGCCAGCACAATGAACTCACTCCACGCACTCCTTCCGTTTAGGTTAGGCAAACTCTAAAAATGAAAAATCCCAACATTTGTTGGGATGATCACATTGAATCTGGCGGAGACGGAGAGATTCGAACTCTCGATACGCTTTTGACGTATACACACTTTCCAGGCGTGCTCCTTCAACCACTCGGACACGTCTCCATTGAAGCGAGCGCAAAGATAAATCGCTTTCTTCGTTTTTGAGCAAAAAAATAAGCCTCTATTGAGGCTTATTCATTGAAACAAAAAATCGATTTACATTTTTACAAAGGTCTTCGTCATTCGACGATTGCCATTGCGCAATACCACTTCATATCTTCCATTTGTCAAATGAGCAACAGAGATAGATGGATTCAAAACATTGGTCAATTTTTCTTGATGAACCAATTGTCCTTCAGGATTCCAAATTTCCAATTGAGTATCACCGCTGAAAGCCAATGCTGCCAATGACAATGACAATTGGTCAGTGGTTGGGTTGGGATAAACCATCCAATCCAACTTCTTGGCAGACTGCTCTGCAACATTGCTGGTCATGGACAATCTCAAATTATCAAAGCTGCTATTGTTTCCAATGGAACCAAATGCTCCAATGATAACACTACAAGAATCTGGGTTGAGATCAGAATAGTAGTTCATGGGCATCGAGAAAGATGTCCAATCGGCCGTTCCTCCGATCGAGAGCATTCCCCCATCAGCAATGACGTCTTGGGTCATGGTGGTTGCATTCCATTTGGTCAGTGTTACATAGGCAATGGCGGTGTCAGTACTGATGACTTCATTGTGCTTGTATACACCCTCAAAAAAATTGGGACGAGCAGTAGTTGGAAATCCGCTTGTTCCCGATCCGGTTAGCAAATCCATTTGTCCAGTTGTCGCCAATCCAGGGACGATACCAAATAGCAAACTGTTGCGAACGCTAATGTTGATACAAGAACTACCCTCGGGAGCGGGCGTTTCTTGCACCGCAGGGGCATCGATCATTAACAAAGATGCCAATGAATTGAAAGTAGTCCAGTTGGCGGGTTCGCCACCAGCCCATGTTTCAAAATTGCCATTAGGAATAACCTGAGAAAAAGAAGCCAATGATGTGCAAATCAAGGCCAACAAGGATAGAGTTTTTTTCATATTGATATGTTTGAAGGCGAAATTAATGGAGGATGAGTTATTTTCAAATGAAAAAATCATTTTTAGCATTCGCCTTTCCTCAAATTAAGTTTTACTTTTGTAACAATGTCAATTGTCACTTTTACATCAGATTACGGGAGTCGTGATTATCACATTGCTTTGGCGAAAGCGCGTTTGATCAATTATGCACCGACCTCTATCGTTGTTGACATTGCCAATTCAGTGAATCATTTTGATATCATCGAAGTTTCTTACTTGATGAGATCATGTTGGCGCACCTTTCCTATGGGGACGGTGCATGTATTGGGCGTAAAATCCAAGTTGGAAAAAATGCCGTTGATTGCAGTAAAAGACAATCAGTATTTTATTACAGCTGATAACGGAGTGATTAATTTGATTTTTGATCAGGGAGTGGATGAATTGTACCGGATCAACCTGCCATTGCAAGATCAAGACATTATTTTCCCAATGGGAGGCATTTTCATGCTGGCGGCTGCGCATTTGGCCAAAGGCGGAACCCCAAACATGATTGCAGCACCCGAATCTGAATACACAAAAGTATTTTTCCCCAAGCCCCAAATTGAGGATGGAGGCATTCGTTGTCAAGTCATTCATATCGATGACTTTGGTAACATTGTCCTCAATTTTACCCGTGATATGTTTGAGTCCTACATCGGTAAACGAAGTTTTTCCATCTTAGCCAGGTCCACCCAAAAGTCGGGATTGAAAACCATTATCAATGATTTTTCACCTGCTGATTTGGCCGATGGTATTCCTTTCGCAGTCTGGGGTGTCAATGACTTCTTGCATATTGCGATGAAAAATACCACCCCTCAATTGGGAGGTGGAGCCGCCCGTCTATTGGGTTATCAAAAAATGTCAAACTTATTTATTGAACTCAATGATTAAGCGTATCGTGCGAATGACTTTCCATCCGGAGAGAACCAGTGAATTCGAATCATTGTTTTTATCAACCCGAGAAAAGATTAAGTCCACGCCAGGTTGCTTGCATTTGGAGTGGTGGCAGGATTTGGGAGATCCAAGGGTGTATTACACCTTTTCTTTTTGGGAAAGTGAACAGCATTTAGAAAATTATAAGAATACAGAGACCTTTAAGTGGGTATGGCCCAAAACAAAGGCTATGTTTGCAGCCCCACCTCAAGCGTGGTCCGTAATTCAAAAAGAAGAAGCATGAAAAGTTTGTTTGTTAAAGAGTTAAGATCATTTCTCAGTTCGTTGATTGGTTATGTGGTAATGGCCGTTTTCTTGTTGATGACAGGTCTTTTTTTATGGGTCTTCCCAGGAGATACAAATGTCCTGGATATGGGTTTTGCCAGTCTGGACGGGTTGTTTTTTATTACACCGTGGGTGTTCATTTTCCTAATTCCAGCCATTACCATGCGCTCGTTTGCTGAAGAAAAAAGAACCGGAACCATAGAGCTTCTATTAACCAAACCCTTATCCGAGTGGAACATTGTATTGGCCAAATACCTAGCGGGATTGGCTTTGGTGGCAGTTGCTTTGATTCCTACTTTGGTTTATTACATCACCGTCTACAGATTGGGTAGCCCAGTTGGGAATATCGATTCTGGGGCTACGTGGGGCTCTTTCTTGGGGCTTTTCTTCCTGGCCAGTGCTTATGTATCCATTGGCTTGTTTTGTTCTTCCATTACAGACAACCAGATTGTCGCGTTTCTCTTGGCTGCTTTGTTGATCTTTATCGTTTATAGCGGGTTTCAATCACTGGCCAGCTTTGATATTTTAGGTAGTTTGGATACCGTTTTCAGCAATATTGGGATGCAAAGTCACTTTAATTCGCTTGGCCGCGGTGTCGTAGATTCAAGAGATGTTATTTACTTCATCATCTTAACGACACTGTTCTTAATGTTGACCCGCTTGGTCTTGCTGAGCAGAAAGTGGTAACTACTTTTTGCTTGAGCTCTTATAAAAGTGAAGAATGATCACTCCGAACACCAATCCCAATTCTATCAAGACAAAGAATTTAGGAAAAGCAGGATGGGCGATAGAGTAGCTGATAGTAGTGAAAATCATTCCAATGATAATATTCAAATTCTGAATCAGCCTGCTCGATAAAGCATATTGCGCAGATTTGTTCTCTTCAGTGATGATAACAGAATAATTGTGCTTTTCCGGATGATTCCCGATCCAAAACAATAGAATGGTCATGCCAATATGTATCATCAATGGAATAATGATGGTGGATTTATCTCCATAGGCATCCACCTCTCCCTTAAAATTGAAATGTGAAGGAATCATGTCGGGTAAACTATGATAGCTGACCATCACCATTATCACATTGGTTAATAGAAAAATAAATGGGAGTAAAGCAAAAAATTTCTTCATCAATCAAATGTAGTGCAATTCAGACGTTTGAATGAGAAGTGAAATCAAGGTTTTTCACCAATGAAATTCCCCGGTGGGTTGTATTGACAGACAACAAAGGTTCCGTTTTGCGATTGCGCCACACCACAACCGACCTCAGTGGTTTTGTGCCAAATCATTTGGGTATAATGACCAAAATCTTGGTAATTGGTAGTACTGATTTTTGTCCCGGGTTGGTACATTGATTTTTCTGAACCCCAGGCATCAGTGGCGTCTTCCGGTTCAAAGGTTTGTCCCGAAAACCAATATAGATTTTCTCCAAGCCCTGATTCGGAGTGTTTCAATCTCCCCAATTTCGCCAATTTTAGTGCATAATCCTCAGCCTTCTTCTGAATATCGGTATTCCATTTCAACGGTACACTGTTTACCTCAGCCCGCCATTTTTGGTGCTCTGCGATAAAACTGTTCCGGTCTTTTTCAGAAAGTGATAACAGTTTTTGTCCATAAACACCCCAAGACAATGAAACTAAGAATAACGAAAACATGATGCCTTTCATAACAATGTGTTTAACCAACAACGCCGAATTTGTTTGAATATTTCCTCATCTCCTCATCCCTTCATCCCCTTTATATCATCTCAACCTGTCTGGTCACCTTCTGCAAAATTTCAAATACTGTCTCGGCCATCACGTTTTCGCTGTCCAAGGTTGGATTGACCTCCGTGAACTCCAAACAACAAGTTCTTTCGTTTTGCAAAAATTCTAAGATGACATCTGCAGCCTCACGCTCGTTGATTCCCCCCTTAACCGGCGTTCCTGTCCCGCGTGACACGGTAGGGTCCATAGAGTCTACGTCAAAGCTGATGTAGATTTTATCACATTGACTTAAATACTTCAAGACTTCACGGCATAACTTGGTAATTCCGGTCTTGCGCAACTCATTGGTGGATACAACCTTCACTTTATTCTGCTTGATCAAAGCGGCTTCCTGGTCCTCCAAATCCCTTAAAGTGATGTAAACCAAATCACGGTACTCGATCTTAGGACTGATATCTCCAACATTTTTCAGCATTTCCCACAAATCAATGGTCTCGTAATCCAAGTCATTGACCTTTTCTTCGATGTTATCCTCATTGAGAGCTGTCGCCAGTGGCATACCATGCATATTCCCAGAAGGAGTGGTATAGGGTGAGTGCAAATCAGCATGGGCATCAATCCAAATCACACCTATGCGCGATTCCGGATAGGCCATTCTTAAACCAGCCAATGTGCCTCCGGCATTGCTGTGGTCACCGCTCAAGATCAATGGGAATTTCCCATCGCGACAAGTATCCCGAACTGCAGCGCCAATGCGCTCATACATTTTTAATAAACTTCTGATGTGCTTTGCATATCTGCTTCCTGGATTGTTGTGCAATGCCTGATTGTCATGCGCGATGATGATACTCTTGTATTTTTTGAAAAAATCGGATCTAAAGTCCAATGCCGCAATTTTAATGGCATCCACGCCCAAACTCGCGCCTCTTGTGCCTGCGCCAACTTCACTAGGAACTTCGATCAATCGGATACTGCGTACTTTTTTTACTGCCATAATATTAGGTTATGGCTCAAAGATAAAAGAAAATGATTCCCACAAGATTTGTATCTCCTTTCGCATTATATATTAGTCTTCATGAAAAAAGTAGTTTTGATTTCAGGAGCCACATCTGGTTTTGGTGAAGCAACAGCGTATTTGCTAGCCAAAAGTGGTTTCAATTTAATCATTTGTGGCCGTAGAGAAGATAGGTTAAACAATGTGAAGTCAGTATGTGAGAAAGCAGGCGCGCAGGTATGGACAGCTGTATTGGATGTGAGAAATGAGAATGAAGTTGAGGATTTTGTAAAACGATGCAGAGCGTGGACTTCTGAGATTTTTGCTTTGATCAACAATGCTGGGTTGGCTTTAGGACGTGAGCCCATTCATCAGGGAATCTCCGATGATTGGGAGAGAATGATGGATACCAATGTCAAAGGTTTGTTGTGGATGTCCAAATATGTGTCACAATGGATGGTGGAACAACATTCAGGAACCATTATTAATATCGGTTCTGTTGCTGGCAAACAAGCTTATGGCGGTGGAGCAGTATACAATGGTTCAAAGTTCGCAGTGGATGGAATCACCCAAGCCATGCGGATCGATTTGGTTTCACACAATATAAGAGTAGGTCAAATTTGCCCTGGGGCAGCAGAGACGGAATTCAGTTTGGTAAGATTCAAAGGAGATGAAGCAATAGCAAGTAAAGTATATGATGGCTTCCAACCATTGGTGGCCCAAGACATTGCTGATACCGTGTTGTTCATGATTACCCGCCCGCCACATGTAAACATACAAGATGTTTGGATTATGCCCACAGCGCAGGCTTCTGCAACGGTGCTTCATAAGATTGGTTAGTATGAAAAGCCATAACGTATTTATTCTCCTGCTGCTCATTACCGGAATGTCAGGGTGTCGCTTCTCCACGCAAGAAGTGGATCTTATCGTGCACAATGCAACCATCTATCAGGTGGACGATGCTTTTTCGAAAGCAGAGGCCATGGCCATCAAAGATGGGAAGATTGTGGCGATCGGTAAAGAACGAGAGATTTTAAATGCATACAGCGCAAAACGAGTAATCGATGCACAGCACCAATTTGTTTACCCCGGTTTTCAAGATGCACATGCGCATTTGTTGGCCTATGCGTTGTTCAAGAATGAAGTGGATTTGAATGGACTAAACTCTTGGGAAGAAGTTTGTTCTAAAGTACAACAGCACGAATCAGATAGGGATTGGATCATCGGAAGAGGATGGGATCAAAACCGTTGGCCTGGTCAGGCCATGCCCGATCGAAAAAGGCTGGATGAATTGTTCCCTGATAGACCAGTTTGGTTGATGCGCGTTGATGGTCATGCAGGCCTAGCCAATCGAAAGGCCTTGGAAATGTCGGGATTGATGGGCGCAAAGGGTGCACAAGGAGGCCAGATATTTCGCTATCCTGGCGGTGAGCCAACGGGACTCCTATTGGATAATGCAATGATTCCTATTCAGGAAATTATTCCTGCATACACAAGTAAAGATAAGGAGAAAGGTTTGGTATTGGCGCAAGAAGCTTGTTTTGCGGTTGGACTAACAAACATAACAGAGGCGGGTTTGGATAGGGATGAGATTCAGTTTCTGGATTCCCTGCAGAAAGTGGGTGTATTAAAGATGCCCATGTACATCATGGCTTCTCAAGACAAGGCAACATTAGCACATTATATACAGAATGGTATTGACACGACCAATCATCAGCTTGTTGTGCGCAGCTTCAAATACTATGCTGATGGTGCATTGGGCTCACGTGGGGCATGTTTGATTCATCCCTATCAAGATCTATTGGCGGAAGGCAAAAAAGATTTTGGAAAAATGTTGGGTAACCATGAAGAGTGGATGATGGAATGGATGGCATTAGACAAGAGAGGATTTCAAGTTTGCACACACGCTATCGGAGATAGCGCAAATCGAGTTGTATTAAAGGACTACGCAAAGATTTTAGGAGGCAGCAATGATAGGCGCTGGCGCATTGAACATGCCCAAGTGGTAGATCAAAGTGATGTGCCAATGTTTGGACAATTCAATATCATACCATCGGTTCAACCAACTCATGCTACCAGTGATTCCCCTTGGGCCTGGCAGAGACTTGGACGGAGCAGAGTAGTGGAGGCATATAAATATGCAACACTATTAAAGGAGAATGGTATGATGGCATTGGGGACTGATTTTCCTATTGAGGATATTGACCCCATGAAGACATTCTTTGCTGCAGTCTTTAGAAAGGATAGGGGAGGCGCGATGGCCAATCCTTTTCAACTCAATGAAGCTATAACAAGAGAACAAGCCTTAAGAGGAATGACGATATGGAACGCTGTGGCAAGATTTGCCGAACATTACTCAGGCAGTTTGGAGATAGGCAAGGATGCTGATTTTGTAATGACCAGTGTGGATTTGATGACAGGAACAATGGATCAATTGCGGAAAAACATTGTTATTGCTACATATATTGGCGGAAAAGAGATGTACAGCAAAAAAAAGTGATTTTTTTAAGAGCTGGAAAACAAGAGATTAAGCAGTAGTCGAGATAAAATATTAAAAAAAACCTTGTGTAATAAAGAAATGCGTGTACTTTTGCACCCGCTTTAACGGCAACGTTCTTTACAACACGGTAACAAAAATGTCACACAAGGTTTATTTTAAAAGTTCAAAAACTTTTTTGAAAAAAAAATAAAATAAAACTTGCAGATTAAAAAAATGTGATTACTTTTGCACCCGCTTTAATAGCAACGTTCTTTACGTAAGGGAGTCAAGGTAAACACAGCAAATGACAGTCGTTTTTAATAGGTTGGAAACAACGAAAAAAAAATGAAAATAAATTTGGTAGTTAAGAAAATGTGATTACTTTTGCACCCCGCTTTGAAAAACGTTCTTAACGGAATTAGTAAACAAAGGCAACAAAGAGAAGTTGGAAAAAAATAAAATTTTTTCTTGCAGATTAAAAAAGTTGTTGTATGTTTGCCGCCCGGTTCGACAAAAGGTTGAAACGAGTGAAGCGAAAAAATGAAGTTCTTTGAAATAATGCAGCGATAAATTTTAGGTAAGAAAACAAGATACCTGTCAATGCCAGGACAAAATTAAACTTTTTACAATGGAGAGTTTGATCCTGGCTCAGGATGAACGCTAGCGGCAGGCCTAACACATGCAAGTCGAGGGGTAACCTGATTAATAGCAATATTAATTAGGCTAGACCGGCGCACGGGTGCGTAACACGTATGCAATCTACCTTACACTGGAGGATAACCCCGAGAAATCGGGGCTAATATTCCATAACACAATGAAATGGCATCATTTTATTGTTAAAGCTCCGGCGGTGTAAGATGAGCATGCGTCCAATTAGCTAGTTGGTGAGGTAACGGCTCACCAAGGCTACGATTGGTAGGGGTTCTGAGAGGATGATCCCCCACACTGGTACTG
>JBDKGG010000082.1:0-4678 GCA_039798325.1 Bacteroidota bacterium | reverse complement strand
CCATCAAAAGGATTGTTGGGACGAGAGTTATCCCAATTTTGACCAAGTATCATATTGGTCTGAAATACAACCAATAGCAAAAACCAATTTCTCATGGGTACAGCAAATATTTTTTTCGTTTGATCAGATAATCGTCCAAATCCGTCCGCCAACTTGCCCTTATTGTCTCCTCATTGGCATTCAACTTTATTTGGACCCTCAACTCCCGTGTTCCCGCTAATTTATCAAAAAATTGAGGGTTGTCAAACATGGCATCGCCCAATTCTTGGTAGGCTTCCAACAGGTAACTCAAATCAATTTGATTCTTGCTTTGACATGATGAACGAAGATCGACAAAACCGCACTTCTCATGCTCATGGGGTGGATTGTTTACTTTCCCCAAAATATCTTCTGGAGTCGCAGAAAAATCAAAGTGCTTCTTGTTGGGATAGCCATAACAAGTGAAGGGAAAAGGAGTGCCTCTTCCTACGCTCACTGTGGTGCCCTCAAACCAGCACAATGATGGATACAAAGCAATGGCACAATCGGAATGGAGATTGGGGGAAGGAGGAACAGGCAATGAATAAAAGGTTTGATGGGTCCAGTTGTTACAAGATACAACTTTCAAATCCAAATTTTCAGTACCCCCCCAACCCTCTCCTTTGATCATCTTGGCCATTTCGCCAAGCGTACAGCCATGAACGATGGGGATGGGCAATGCGCCTACCATAGATGTAAGCTCCTTATCCAAAACAGGTCCATCCACATAATGCCCATTGGGATTGGGTCGATCCAATACGATCAACTTCTTTTTATTTTCTGCACAAGACTGCATGACATAATACAAAGTGGTGAGATAGGTATAAAAGCGGGCACCGACATCTTGAATATCAAATACAACCACATCCACCTGGATTAAATCCTCTTGGTTTGGCTTGGAATGTTTGCCATACAAGGACACCACCTCAATCCCGGACTGCCGATCCGTGTATGAATCAAACTTTTCACCCGGTGGAAGATCCCCTCTAAATCCATGCTCTGGAGCAAAAACTTTAGCAATCTTGATATTACACTTGGTCAAAGTATCGACAAGATGGATATTCTTCACAAGCGCGGTGTGATTGGCCACTACAGCAACCTTGCTTGACTGGAGATCGGATAAATATTCATCCATTCGCTCTGCACCGACTTGAATCGCTGATGATGGGTTCAATAACGCACCATCAATGGGCGTTTGCGTCCGACAGGACACCATCAAAAAAAACAATATGCCCCCAAAGGTCAACCGCATCATGGTAAATATCCATCACAATCGTGCCCTTTCAGAAAAGAAGTCAAAAAGATTTCAAGGTTCTATTTTGAACAATGTTTAGCTTTGTCCTTGATGCAAATTGTCGGAATCATTGCCCAAAAAATGCGCAGCCAAAAATCCAATGGTGCTGCCCGACCCATTGTGTGGATTGCCTTAGGAGCCATTATTCTGGGAATGGTTACCATGCTGGTAGCGCTGGGCATGGTCAATGGTTTTCAAAAGGAAATCAAATCCAAGATGGTTGGTTTTGGTGGACACCTGAAAATTTTCGCCAATCTTCAAGCAGGTGGCGATGCACTTTCACCTTTTGCACGTATTGACTCATTGGAAAAAAAGCTCAGAGAACACCTGATGGTTGAATATGTCCAACCGACCATCCATTTGCCCGGCATAATAGAATCCAAAAAACAATTGCAAGGCATCGTGCTAAAGGGCATTGAGCCCGACCAAAACAATACTTTTTTTTCTCAGATTACACAGGAAGGGCGTCAACCCCAATGGGACATTGATGCCAAGAATGATACCATTCGAGAAATCATGATTTCTACCTACTTGCAGAAATCGTTAGGCGTTTCACTGAATCAAAAAGTGAGCATCTACTTTTTGAATGGCAATGAAGTACCGCAACAACAAAACTTTACCATCTGTGGTATTTACGAATCCGGACTGGAGGAGTTTGACCACAAGATGGTTTTTATTCCGCTTTATCCCTTGCAGAAATACAGCAGAATGGGTGTGAGAACGTGGATTCAAGCTGAACTTCCCAACCCCCAATCTGAAAACCTAAAGGCCCAATTGGTCGCCCAAGTTCAATGTTCAACACCCGATTTTCAATACTATTGGAAAACACCACGGGGGAAATTTTATGCCGACACGTTGAGTCTCGAAAACTTATCAGGGAATGATTTCAAATTTCTTCTTGTTGCAACGGAAACAACTTCAGGAATCCAAGACTCCATTCAAATATCGTTTTCCAAAAACGCAAATCATGAATGGAATTACCACTATGAATACACGGATTTTCCTGCTCAAAACATGGTGGGAAGTTATGAGATTGCCCTGAAAGATTTTGATCAGCTATTGGCTGGACAGAGCGCTTTGTATGATTTGCTTCCTTACCAATTGGGAATAGAGAATGTTCTTGAGCGGCATCCAGAAATCATTGCTTGGCTGAACATGCTGGACATCAATGTCGTTATCATCATCGTCATGATGATATTCATTGGCATCATCAACATGACATCTGCGCTGCTCATCATCATACTCGAAAAGCAAAACATGATTGGCACCTTGAAGGCCTTGGGCATGCAGAACAGTATGTTGGTCAAGATATTTTTCCGACACGCTTTGTACTTAATAACAAAAGGCATTCTCATTGGAAATGCCATTGGTTTGGGATTGATGGCCATACAAAAGCACTACAAATGGATCAAGTTAGATCCTGAACAATATTATGTATCAGCTGTCCCCATCGATTTTGATTGGGTCAGCATCGGATTATTGAATATTTTTGTTGTGTTGGTATGTGCCTTGGCCATGTTTATTCCTGCCTTTTATGTCAATCGTATTTCGCCAATCAAAGCAATAAGATTTAGCTAAAATGAAAAGATGAAAATTTACAACAACATATTGGAAACCATTGGAAACACGCCAATGGTAAAGATCAATCAAATCACCAAGGACATTCCCGCCACTGTTCTCGCCAAAGTAGAAACTTTTAATCCAGGAAATAGCATCAAAGATCGGATGGCATTGAAGATGATCGAAGTGGCCGAAAGAGAAGGTAAATTAAAACCAGGGGCAACCATCATTGAAGGAACTTCCGGAAATACTGGGATGGGATTGGCCATTGCAGCCATTATGAAAGGGTACAAGTGCATTTTCACCACCACAGACAAGCAGAGTAAAGAAAAAGTAGATGCCCTAAAAGCCTTTGGTGCAGAGGTGATTGTCTGTCCAACAGATGTTGATCCAGAAGATCCAAGATCTTACTATAGTGTTTCATCCCGATTGGAAAAAGAAGTTCCCAACTCTTGGAAGCCCAATCAGTATGACAATCCAGCCAATGCCATAGCGCATTATGAAACGACCGGTCCTGAAATTTGGGAACAGACAGAAGGAAAAATCACACACTTGATTGTTGGGGTTGGAACCGGCGGAACCATTTCCGGAACAGGACGTTATCTTAAAGAACAAAATCCAAACATTCAAATTTTAGGTATTGATACCTACGGATCAGTATTTAAGAAATACAAGGAGACAGGGATTTTTGATAAAAATGAAATCTACGCATACGTAACAGAAGGGATTGGAGAGGATTTCCTACCCGAGAATGTGGATTTCAATGTCATCGATCATTTTGAAAAAGTAACCGACGAAGATGCCGCAAAGATGACTCGTCGCATACCCAGAGAAGAAGGGATTTTTGCAGGCAATTCAGCCGGGTCGGCAATGGCCGGTTTACTTCAAATGAAGGATCGATTCAAAGAAGGAGATGTTGTTGTGGTCATTTTTCATGACCATGGCACACGCTATTTGGGCAAAATGTTCAATGATGATTGGATGAAAATGAAAGGCTGGTTGTAATCAACCTTTCAGTTTCTCTCCGTTTTTGTAGTAACTGCGCTTTAACTCTTTGCCTGTTTTATCGTCATAGCGTATTTCCTTCCCATGCATTTTTCCATTTTTATAATGAGAAACTTGAATGAGTTTTCCTTTTTCACTGTATTGCTTTACTTCGCCGTGTAATTGCCCCTCCTTGTAACTGCAGGTTCTCAGTATGGCACCATAAGGATAGCGATACAACCAATTTCCATCCGGTTTCCCAGATTTAAAATTACCCTCACTAATGGGCTTGCCAGCCTCATTGTACATCACATTCCAACCGTCCAATTCACCCAATAAATTATACGACTCCGTTTTCTCAGGAATCTCCTTCTCATTCCAATAGGTCCATGTTCCTGACTTGACATTGTTCGTCCATTGTCCACTGTACTTCTTTTTTCCATTGGGATGGAATCCACTCCATTCTCCGTTCATGCTTCCTTTTTTGAAAGAACCCTCATCCATCTTCTTTCCGTTATCGTAATAACTCACCCAATAGCCTTCCTCCAAGTCATTTTCAAAATGCCCCTCATGCAATACCTGTCCATTCTCGAAGTAAGTCACCCAATGCCCATTCTTTTTATTGTTGGCATAGGTTCCTTTTCTCCAAGTCTGTCCGTCTTTGTAATAGAAATCCCAATCCCCTTCTCTGTTGCCCTCGATAAAATTTCCTTGTTCTGAGATTTGTCCATTGGTATAATAAAACGTCCATGTGCCCTGCTGCAGATCATTTAAAAATGAACCCTCCATCTCTTTCAATCCCGATTGATAAAACCACTTCCA
>JBDKGG010000081.1:0-3917 GCA_039798325.1 Bacteroidota bacterium | reverse complement strand
TCAGGATTGGGCCAACTTCTCCATTGGTATCCGTACACCGGTCCCAAGTTACCATTCTCATCCGCCCATTCATCCCAAATACTTACACCATTCTCTTTCAAATAAGCAATATTGGTTTCTCCCTTTAAAAACCAAAGCAATTCATGGATGATGCTTTTGGTATGCAACTTCTTGGTGGTTAACAAAGGAAATCCTTGTGACAAATCGAAACGCATTTGATGACCAAAAACGCTATAAGTTCCTGTGCCGGTGCGATCCGATTTTTTTACTCCATTGTCCAACAAATGTTGCAACAAATCATGGTACTGCTTCATGGTGCTAAACTAATTCACAGAAAACAAAATCGCCGCATGGAGCTCACGATAATAAAAACAAATTATTCACTAACCACCCTAAGTGTCTGCATGACCCAGCGCGCCTTTTGTTTGGCTGCATCTAGATTGGGATTCATGACGGTGACATGCCCCATTTTTCTGAAAGGACTGGTTAATGCTTTGCCATACAAATGCACATAAACCCCTTCTTGCTTCAATACTTCTTGGATGCCCTCATACATCGCTGGACCCTGATGTCCTTTTTCACCCAATAGATTAATCATCACGGCAGGCTGAATCAAATCAGTGGGGCCCAATGGCCAATTCAGTATCGCTCTCAGATGTTGTTCGTATTGCGAGGTAATACAACATTCTATGGTATGGTGTCCGCTGTTGTGCGGCCTTGGCGCAACTTCATTGACCAATACTTCTCCATTCTTCAACACAAACATCTCAACGGCCAATACACCAACAATCTGCATTTTCTCTGCTACTTCAATGGCCAATTGACGGGCGCGTTCTAATACTGCTGTTGGCTGCTCGGAAGGAGTAAATAAAAACTCCACCAAGTTGGCTTCAGGATTAAATTCCATATCCACCGCAGGAAACGTTACAACCTGTCCGTCCTCGTTTCTGGCCACCATCACCGCCAACTCACTTGAAAAATCAACCCATGATTCCAACACAGAAGGAGCATCAAAAGCCCTTTCCATATCTTCCTTACTCTTCAAAGACTGCACTCCCTTTCCATCGTAGCCACCCGTTCTTAACTTCTGCATGCATGGGAAAAAATGGTAATGCGATTCCAGCTCAGATTTTCCTTCAACCAAAACAAATGGTGCTGTAGGAATCTTATGCTCCTGATAAAACAATTTTTGCAATCCTTTGTCCTTGATCATCGCCAAAACTTCTGGCTGAGGAAATACCTTCTTACCCATCTTCTGCAAATCAAAAAGGGCTTCCAAATTGACGTTCTCTATTTCAACCGTAATGATTTCCTTATCCTCTGCCCACTGCATAACAGTGCCATAGTCCTTGAAATCTCCAACAGTAAATGATGTCGACAATGTGGCGCAAGACGCGTTGGGCTGTGGATCCAATACAGCAATGTTCAAATCATATCGGCTAGCCTCCTCAATGAACATTCTTCCCAATTGCCCACCTCCCAGTATTCCAATGGCCGGTTGTTTTTTCCACGCATTTGACATGCAACAAAGATAGCGGGGAAAAGGTCTTTGCATTAATATTGCGCATCATGAATTATTCAAAAACACTTTTTTCACTTGCTTGCTTTTGCTCAAGCCTTTTGTCCCTTTCTCAAAACTTACAAACCATTGAATCGATTGAATACGACCCAATTCAAGGTCGTTTTCTCGTCAGCAACAGCAATAGCGTAGTACACGTTGACGGCAATGGCAATGGTGTCTCCACCCTTCCTTCTCCTGTTGCTGCCGCTTATGGCATGGAAATATTCAACAACCAACTTTTTGCCATCCATTCCAATAAGGTAAAAGTTTTCGATTTGAATACCAACATGCTTTTGCAAACCGTAACCATCTCAGGTGCAGGATTTCTCAATGGGATGGCTTCAGACGGCGTTTCCAAAGTTTGGGTAACAGATTTCAGCGCAAAAAAAATTCATCAAATCGACTTCACTGACCTAGCTAATCCTGTGACCACGGTTTTGTCCAATAATACAACAACCACGCCAAATGGAATCGTTTATGATGAAGCCAACAATCGTTTGGTTTTTGTTGCTTGGGGAACCAATGCGCCCATTAAAGCTATGAACTTAACCGACAATACCATCACCACCTTGATAACCACCACACTGGGAAATTGTGACGGAATTGACAAAGATGGACAAGGCAATTATTTCGTTGCCAGCTGGTCCCCGAACCGAATCACAAAATACAGTCCTGATTTCGCAGTCAGTGAAATCATTACAGTGGCCGGTGGGCTCAGCAGCGCTGCCGATGTTTGCTATGCCAATGAAATTGATACCTTGGCCATTCCCAATACAGGCAACGCAACGGTTGTTTATGTTGGATTCAATACCATTCCCAATGGAATCCAAAACCAAGCTCTCCAATCTTTAAAGTGGTCTACTCATCAAGGTCACTGGGAATTAATCAATACAAATTCGACCAACAAAAATCTATCGTTTCAATTGTTTGATTTACAAGGAAAAGAAGTTGCCGCAGGACAGTGGTTGTTAGAAAACACAACCAACCGATTAATCCTCCCCAATGGGCATTTATCCCAAGGTACCTATTTATTGCAATGGAGCAATGGAGAATATGCTCCGATTAAATTGACGAAATCATAGGTAAGAGACGTTCTCTCTGGAGATCTCTATTTTCTTCAAACCACCATTCGGGCCCTGGATGATGAAAGGCTGCGCGATTTCCTTGCCCAACATATTTTTCAACTTGGCCTTGATGCGGGAGATTTTTTCACTGATGGAATTGCTCAATGGATTGGTCAAATCCAACACCCTTTCCTTGGCTGATTCGCGATCCATGTGTGGATTGATGTCTATATAAATGGATAAAATCTCTTCCAGGTAATCTGGAAGATAGGACAAAATAACACCCAAGGGGTGTTGTATAAAAAAACAATAGGTCGTTAATTCCAAAGGGGTGAGTTTGACCTTTAAATTGGATAATTCAGGAAAAACCAACTCTCCTTTTTTCCGATCCAATACCAAATGAGGATAGGTTTGCAATGTCAAAAAACGTTCTCGAAAAAGTACCTGAGAACGCACATGATCAAACACCTTTAAAGTTTGATTCAATAATTTACGATTAACGGACTGATCCGCCAATGCGCGCATACAATCAGGACAAATATCCGCTGTCCTTAATTTCAAAATCACATCCGTCTTGTTCCAACACATGTCCATCATGCAGCCCTTGGGCGTATTGTGCGTCAGCGGGAGGTACTTCGTGATGTCTCCAAAAGTCTCATTTTTTAAAATGGTGGACATAATGTGATACGCCACTGGGTAGACAGGTTCAGACAATATGTAATGATGCCAATACAATAAATGAACAAAGTGATTTCTTCCATTGTGTGCCTCTGAGCCCACAAACCATTTCTCTACATTGGCCTGATACGTGAGAATAAATACATGGTCACTATCTCCTGGAGGTGCGTAGTTTTCCTGCGGCAACACTGGTATAGGATTCTCTTTTTCTTTCTGATTGTTTTGCTTCCTGAATTTTTTAATCAAATCAAAAAATTTCTCCCAAGGATAAGCATTGACTTTTTCAAAATCCAGATCCACAGCTTTTAAACGAATCTCTGAATCACTCAATTTGTTCATCAGAAACTCCTCTTGAACATCAAAATCATCATCCACCTTTTTGATGACCCGTTTCGGTCTTCCGGATATGACCATCGGCGCATCGTGATGAACAAATTCCACCTCTCCTTTGAACTGTTGTAAATACTGCACAACGGAGGCAAAGACTTCCTCGTCTACCTCCGAAGTGCGTATCAAATGAGCTTTAATCATTCTTCTTCTTGTTGTTCTTTTTATCAAAATTAAAAGAATCCTTGAATCTTCCTGCTTGCTTGGCCACAATATAATCGTTCATC
>JBDKGG010000080.1:0-6504 GCA_039798325.1 Bacteroidota bacterium | reverse complement strand
GGTTCAATAACTTGAGACCACCCCGTGTGTGTCATTATCCCAACCAGAATGGCCAAGCATGCGCTTTTTTTCATTTGTCTTAAAATACAATGGCATTGGTCATGACAATGCAATTTACTTTGTTTCCCTTGGCAGCATGACCTGCCCAGGTTCCCTTGTTTGAAAACAAGAAGGGTATAATCTCAGACGCATTAGGGCGTCACCCCTTTGGACAGTGCGAATATAATCACATCATTGAAAAACAAAAATCTTCCCTGCTTACCTTTGTGCCATGAAGATTCACTATGCCATGGATAGTTTGCCACCCCATGTGAAAACTTGGGTGACCATGGGAACCTTTGATGGGCTTCATTTGGGCCACCGTTCCATTTTGGAGGACATGATGCGCAAGGCCAAACAGCAGCATGCACAAACGGTGGTGTTGAGTTTTGACCCCCATCCCAAAAAGGTTCTGTTTCCAGAGGGTGAGCCTTTGCCCCAGATTCAAAGTTTGGATGAAAAAGCTAGCGTGTTGGAGAGTTGGGGAATTGACCATTTGGTGCTGTTGCCCTTTACTTTGGCATTGGCAAATCTATCGGCGCAAGATTTTGTAAGGGAAATCTTGGTCAACGGTCTTCACGTTGCCGGCGTCTACATGGGCTATGATCACCGTTTTGGCAAGAATAGAGTGGGTGATATTCAATTGATGTCCGAGTTAGGAGAGCTCTATGAATTTGAAGTGATACAAATCCCGGCCTATGCCCCTGATGGTATTCCCGTGAGCTCTACCAAGATTCGTCAAGCCTTATTGAATGGAGAGATTTCTAGGGCCAATGCCATGTTGGGTCGCCCCTATGTCTTGCAGGGGGAGGTCATTCAAGGGCAACAATTGGGAAGTAAAATCGGATTCCCTACCGCAAACATTCATGTTTCCGGTGAGGACAAATTGATTCCCAAATGGGGAGTCTACGCCGCAACCTTAAATTGGAACAATACCAGATATGCCGTCGCCTTAAATGTGGGACATCGCCCCACGGTGAGCAACACCATGAAGCTCAATGTTGAAGCCCATATACTGGATTTTCATGAAGATATCTACGGAAAAAGCATTACCTTAGAATTGCATGAGCGTTTGAGAGATGAGATGAAAATGAATGGACTCGACATGCTGATTGAACAAATAAAAAAAGATGTGCAATGGGTAAGAGATTGGTTTGCTGCTTCATTTTGACGCTTGTTGTACTTCAGTACAATGCCCAATGTTTAAGTGCCCAACAATTGGATACATGTAAAATTTACCGTTCCCTTGCAGCCATTCAGGGCCATGAGCAGGAAGTGTACCGGGTGGATTTGAGCAAGAAAAAACTCAAGGCCATTCCATCTGAAGTGCTTCAATGTCCTCATTTGCAAGAGTTGAAGATGAACAAGAATGACATTCGGGAGATTCCTGAGGCCATTCGAAATTGCAAGGAATTGCAGCGCATTGAAATGCAATTTAACCGCATTGATAGTTTACCTCCCGCCTTGTTTTCTCTTGCCCACCTGAAGAAGTTGGATTTGGGATACAATGATGTATTTACGATTCCCGATGCGATTGGGGATTTGCAAGAGTTGGAGATTTTGGCCATGTGGGACAATCCCATCGGAATATACAGCCATGAGCTCTTGCGTTTGAACAATTTGAAGCACTTGGATTTCTTGAACAATCCCATTAACGAGTCAGTACAGCGTGCATTACAAGAAGGCCTTCCCCATTGTCAAACGCATTTTTCTTTTCCTTGTCAGTGTGAAGTCGGTTGGTGATGAATTACCTTTGAAGGATGAAATACCAACAACTTTCTTCCTCTTTTTATACCGGTGCTCGTTCCAGAGTCAGTGCTCAAATGCCAACAGGATGTGCGGCTGTTTTCTTCAGCAATGATATTTATCCAACCAGTGCGGATGGTACTTTGCCTTTCAAGCAATCCTCTGATATTTTCTATTTGACCGGTGTGGATCAGGAAGAAACCATTTTGGTTTTGTTCCCTTCGTCTAAGCAATCTTCCATGCGAGAGATTTTGTTTGTTCGTGAAACCAATGAGCACATTGCGGTTTGGGAAGGAGCCAAATTGACCAAGGAGCAGGCCAAAGAGCAGACAGGAATCCAAAACATTCAATGGACGAGTGATTTCGATAAGGTCATGCGTATCGTCATGAATGAGGCAGAGGTGATGGGTTTAAATGACAACTCGCACACCCGCGCAACCATCGAGGTGGAGACCAGAGAAGCAAGGTGGAATAATAAGATGCGATTGGATTATCCCAACCATGGAATCTTTCGCGTAGCACCCATCATGCACCGTGTACGTGCGGTAAAAATGGAAGAAGAAATTGAGCAGTTGAAAAGAGCCATTCAGTTGACCAGACAGGGATTTGAGCGTGTCATGAAGATGGTCAAGCCCGGTGTAATGGAATACGAATTGGAAGCAGAATATTTGCATGAGTTTGTCAAGAATGGCTCACGAGGATTTGCTTATACTCCCATCATTGCTTCTGGATCCAGTGCCTGCGTGTTGCATTATATAGCCAATGATTTACCCTGTAAAGATGGAGATTTGTTGCTGATGGACGTGGGCGCTGAGTATGGAAATTACAATGCGGACATGACCCGATGCATTCCGGTGAATGGCCAGTTTACACCGCGCCAAAGAGATGTGTACAATGCGGTTTTGCGTGTCATGGAAGGAGCCAAACAGTTGTTGCGTCCTGGAACCATGCTCGCCGATTACCATGTTGAGGTAGGGAAAATGATGACTACAGAATTGGTAAACTTGGGATTACTGACAGCAGAAGAGGCCAAGCAAACCTTGGCTTATAAAAAGTATTTTATGCATGGAACCAGTCACTTCTTGGGATTGGATGTCCATGACGTTGGAGATTGGAGCATCCCCATTGAGGCAGGTAACGTATTCACCGTTGAGCCCGGAATTTATATACCAGAAGAAAATTTGGGTATCCGCATCGAGAACAACATCGTTGTCACCAATGGAGATCCATTGGATTTGTTCGCTGATTTTCCCACAACAGTGGAGGAGATTGAGGCGATGATGGGGTAAAAATTATGGCTGATACTTATTCTCAAATATATGTGCACTTGGTTTTTTCCGTTAAGGGGAGACAAAGTCTGATTCAAGATGCATGGAAGGATAGGTTGTACAAGTACATTTGTGGAATTGCTATAGGCAAAGGACAGAAGGTATATGCAATAGGTGGAGTTGCCGATCATATTCATATCTTGGTAAGCGTTAAGCCCAGCATCTCCGTTTCAGAATTAGTCAGAGATTTAAAATCAAGCTCTTCTAAATGGCTCAATGAACAGGGATTTCTTAAGGGTAAGTTTGAATGGCAAAATGGTTTCGGCGCTTTTACTTGTGGCCATTCTCAGCTGACTTCCGTTATTGCATATGTGAATAACCAGGAGATGCATCACAAGAAAGAGACTTTCAAGGAGGAATATATCAAACTGCTGCATGAGTTTGAAATAGAATTCAAAGAGCAGTTTTTATTTGATTGGATGCTGTAATGAGTGTCGCTCCTCTGGAGCTCAGTTATCTCGGCCGCAATTATTATTGCTATTATTATTCGGCTCCTCCGGAGCCAGCGGTTCATGTGAATTTGAAAGTCGAAATATTGATATAGAGTAATGTGCAAAAAGGCTTAATTTTTTCGGCTGTTTTCGAAATAAGCCACGGAGTGGCGATATCGTAATAGCAAGGAATGGGCAAACGTGGTTTCTGGTTTTCGGATTTCATTTATTAATTCTTTTTGAGCCCTCGTTTCGGATTTATCCGAAATAAGCCACGGAGTGGCGACAGCTTAATAGCATAGAATCGGCTAATATGGATGAGAGCTCCGGAGGAGCGACACCATTTGAAATTCAACGGCAACTGAACACAAGTGAAGAGCCATCCCATTATGTTATCAGCGAATCTTGAGTCACCCATTGTAAATAGATTACAATGAGCTGGATTTGATTGCACCGACAAACCGAAAGTCCATGTTATCGAGTATTTCTTTCTCAGAAAAATCCATCAAAGGGGAGTTCTGCCCCTATTGCAAGATGCCCACCTGCCGCGTGGATGCCGCTTCCATTTCAACCCACGTTCCATTAAAGCAGGATGATGTCGTGTACCAATGTGTGAATCACCCGCAACATTTTGTCTTTTGGGACAAACATGATATTCACCGACAGGGTACTTTGGCGGATCCCTACCTGCGCGCCTGCCGTTATTGGGTTACCCATGAAATCGAGCAAATCGTTGCGGGGTATGCCGATCCTTATTTCACCAGATCTTGTGTCGCCCGTTACATCAATTACAAGTCCAATAATGGACATTCTCCGCATTTTAATGTACAGTTGTTGTCTGTTCAAGATTGTTTTAAAAGCGTTCAAATTGTACAGTCAGCGGATTGGCAAAAATTGATTCCAAACGAATGGACACAGGATTTGGAGGAGCGCATTCAACCTGCGAAAAAATGGTTCAAAGCCATCATGGATCTGAGAGAGTCAATCGAATGGAATGTTTTTGAAGAAACGCTCGGTGCCTTGTCGATTGAGATGCCCCGTGATGTTTTTGTTTCCCGAACCTTTCAGCTGATCGATTTTTTTCAGAATTGTGGGGATCAATTTCTTCGGCTGGTACCCGCCCAGTGTGCGGTCTGTTATGCCCAATCAGACGCCTTGGGATTTTTATTGATTGGCAATCAATCTTGGAACTATTGCAGTTTTCTGTTTCATTTCAAGGGCAACAAGTTGCTGGATGTGCATGACTGCGGGTCCATGGTCCACGCTTGTCAGCATTTGCCATTGCAAAAGAAGTACTCCTTTCAAAAAGCAGCTTTGATTGATTTTTCCTCCTTATACAATTGAAAATGATGAAACGCATAGAACGAATCCCCCACACGGCGATTGTATTAAAACCAACCACCCATTTTTTAAATTGGTCTCTGCCTTTCCATGACCCCCACGCTCCGGTGCAGCCTTTGGATGCTGATGTTTTTTTGATCCCCGATTGGTCCGATGAAACTGAGGTCTATCATTGGATGTCTGATCATTTTTCGGAACTTTTCGTACACTTTCTGTTGGATTGGACCGATATAGAAGACTTTTGGCCCAATGTCGATGACTACAACGTTTTCCGTGATTTTTTTGAGGTGACCATTATCCCTATGGCTTGGCGGGTGAACGAAGGCTAACAACTTTTTCCATTTTCATTTGTTATATTTTCTTAGATGTTTGCAACGCAACATCTGTTTAATTTTGCTGACAAATGTCATTTTTATGAAAAAAGGTTTTAGATCGTTGTGGCTTTTTGGGATGCGATTGGAGGGAGAGGCTCTGCGCAAGATTTTCTTACTGTCTATTCTCGCAAGCCTTTTTCAATTGGCCCTCCCATTGGGTATTCAGGCATTGATGGGTTTTATTTCTGGAGGTGAATTTCGTTTGGGGACCCTATCCGTTGTTTTCCTGGTATTGTTGGCTACTTGGATGGCCAACCGCTGGCAAATTGAAATGGTCAAAACCGGGGAACAAATTGAGGAGCGCCTGTTTGTGCTCATGGCCTACGAATACGCTCAGCGCCTTTTTATTCAACCTGCTGAAGGCAGTTTTCAAAAATTTGCATCCAAAGCCAAATATTTTATCGAGATATCTGGGATTCAAAAAGGCTACAGCAAGAGCATGATTGAGATTATCGGTGCATGCCTTCAGCTGATATTGGGAGTGATGCTCATTTCCTTTTATCACCCCTTCTTTATGATTTTTGGTTTGTCGCTTTTAATTGGGTTGTTTGTGATCATCCGCACCAAGGGAAGACAAGCTGTTCGAACCAAAGTGGATGTTTCCAACGAGAAATATGGCATGTACGATTGGCTTCAGAAGCAATCCAAAGAGATGGGTGACCTGGAGCAAACCAAAGAGGAGTTGCATGGTCGATCCTTAAATTACGTTCAAGCCAAAAGGGATCATTTTTCGGTTGTCTTGTTTCAAATGCGCTCCTTTTTGTTTTTCAAAATGTGCATCATTACCGGTATGTTGCTTTTGGGTGTTTGGTTGGCCATTGAACAAAAGATTTCTTTGGGTCAATTCTTGGCTGCAGAGTTGGTGATAGTTCTGGTGGTCAATAGCATCGAGAAATTATTGTTTGGATTGTCCTCTATTTATGAGACAATGGTCTCCTTTGAAAAGGGATTTACATTGATCGCGGATACCAATTCCGTTGATGCAGATGAGTTTTTTCAATTGCCAACAACAGATCAATATCCGCTTTGGCACAAAGTACAATTTGGGAAATTGGCCAAAAGATACAAGTACCGATTAATGGCCATCATTATTGCTGTCATTGCCTTGCTCTTATTGCCTTGGACCCAGAACATTGAGGCCGATGGAAAGGTTATCTCTTTGGAGCCCAATCAACGCCCACAGTCTGTTGAAACCATCATTGCGGGTCGCATCGAAAAATGGTATGTTCAAGAGGGAGATTCCGT
>JBDKGG010000079.1:0-20280 GCA_039798325.1 Bacteroidota bacterium | reverse complement strand
TACCCTTGCCCGGGGTGGTTGTTTCTGTGAACAAATTGGGCAAAGGGACTCAGACCGATGTCAATGGAAAGTACACACTCGACTTGCCTGCAGGCAGTCACGCCGTGAGCTACACTTTGATTGGATTTAAAGTTTTCGAATCCAATATCACCTTGATAGCTGGTCAGAAGTTGCCTTTGGACATTAAAATGTTCAATGACGACATCACTTTGGACAATCTTGAAATTGTGGGTTACGGTATCGAGCGAAACAAACCCACAACAGGAGCCGTCTCAAAAATCAATGGAAAAGATGTTACCGCGGTAAGAACGCCATCCTTTGAAGCAGCGCTTCAAGGTCAGGCTGCAGGATTGCAGATTTCGCAGGGATCAGGTATGGCAGGTTCAGGATCTATTGTTCGAATCCGAGGTATAAGCTCAATCTCTGCAGGTGGAGATCCTTTGTACATCGTCGATGGAATTCCGATTACAAATGATTACTTCTTGCGAGGCAATTCAGGAGCAATGAATAACAACCCATTGGCATCCATTAATCCCGCAGATATCGAAAATGTAGAAGTTCGTAAGGATGCCGCTGCAGCAGGTGAATATGGATCTCGTGCAGCCAATGGGGTTATTATCATCACCACCAAAAAAGCGCGTAAAAAAGGATGGAACTTTGATTTGAACCTAACCAATGGAACTTCTCAACCTGCTTCTCGTCCCAACATGTTGAATACAGAAGAGTATTTGACCATTCGTCAAGAGGCATGGGAAAATGATGGAGGTACCGGTTATGTTTGGTTGCCCAACCTATCCACAGCAACAGATCCTGCTGCCGTCCGTCAAGAGGCTTATTACAAAGCCATGAAAACCAATACAGATTGGGTTTCTCAAACCGTAGGTTTAGGTTCAAAGTACGGTGCGCAGTTTGGTGCTCGTTACGGCGGCGAAAAGCACAATGTTTATTTTTCCTTAGGATATGACAACAACGAAAGTTTCATGATTGGTAACGCCTACAAGCGCTTATCCGTTCGTGTCAATCCTGAATTCAAATTGGGTAAAAAACTCAAGGCCAATTTATCACTTTCTGGAACCAGAGGAACCAATGATCGCATCGATGCAGCGTGGTCCGGAGGTTTGGGAGACGCCATGTCCAACGCCCTTCCCTACTACCCTGTTTATCATCAAGACACCACTTTTGACGCATCAGGAAATGTAGTGAATAAACCTGGAGATTATTTTTATTGGAAAGACGAATGGGGTGGTTCAAAGAATCCTGTAGCTATGCGTGAGCTTCGCCGCTGGGCCAATGTGGAAAGTCGTTTGATCAACACCGGTCGTTTGATTTATAATCCCATGAAAAACTTGTTTGTCATTGCTACAGGTGGTTTGGATTACATGCACATTGGAGAGAACCGATTAAATCCTGCCGCGTTGGATCAAAACAATAGTTTAGGAAATTACAGCAGCGATCAAAGAATCGTTCGCAACTACAGCTACAACATCACAGCAGAATACAATAAAGAATTGCGTGAGCATTTGAATGGTAACTTACTTGTTGGTCATGAATTGCAAACCAGTACCACCAGTGCTTACAATGACTACTACGCCAATTTGGAACAAGACATTCAAGAATTTACGGATGTTGATCTGACAGGTGCCCGTATCAGAAATACCTACAATCGAGAGCAATTCACCTTCCTAGGTTTCTTTGCCAAGGGTAGCTTGAACTACAAAGAAAAATATTACCTAGACGCAACTTTCCGTAGAGATGGTTCTTCTCGATTTGGAGCCAACAACAAGTTTGGTAACTTCCCATCGGTTTCTGCTGCATGGATCGCCAGTGAGGAGAATTTCTTAAAGGACAACAAGGTGATGAACTTTTTAAAAGTTCGTGCAAGCTGGGGTCTTACCGGTAATTCTAGTATTCCTGCCAATGCGCAATACTCTACCTACTCGCAAGCAGACAATGGTTTGTATTACAACCAACAGCCCATCATCTTCCCAACGCAACGCGGAAATGCTGATTTGAGATGGGAAACCACCACCAATTCATCCTTTGCCATTGAGATGGGATTCTGGCAAGATCGTTTAAGCATTACATTAGAAGGATATAGAAAATACAGTCGTGACGTATTGATGAATGTTAGCTTACCTGCTTCTACAGGTTTCAGCAATTTCTGGGACAATGTCGCAGAAGTAAAGAACCAAGGATTGGAGTTGACCACAACCGTCAATTGGTTCAAAGACCGCAAATTGTCTTGGAAAACAACTGCCAACTTCTCCTACAACTACAATGAGTTGGTGAGCATCGGTAATTATACTCCAGACGCTGTAAGTGGCGGAACCAATGACTCGCGTGTTATCGTTGGTAAACCTATAGGTTCATTCTACTTGGTAGAATTCTCTCACATCGATCCCGCCAATGGTAAGCCTGTTTATCTTGATTTACAAGGAAATGAGACTTATGATTATGACAACAGCATTAGAAAATTCGTTGGTAGCGGTTTGCCCAAGATGTATGGTGGTTTCACCAACACTTGGACCTTCAGAAACATCACGCTGTCTGCATTGTGCACCTACAGTCTCGGAGCCAAAATTTTTGATTCTTCCGCCAAACGTCAGTTGGGTGTTGTAACAGGATGGAATATGCGAGATGAGATTTTGGATCGTTGGCAAAATCCTGGTGATCAATCCACATATGGCGCTTTGACCTTGAATGAAACCAACTATGGTTTGCCAACAGGATTCCCATGGTGGAACACCTCTTTGTTCATGTACAATGCTGACTTCCTAAGATTGAGAAACCTGTCATTGGATTTCAATGTGGACAAAGAGATTGTTGAACGCATGAAATTGAAGTCTTTGAGCTGGGGATTCTTTGTAACCAATGTTTTCACCATTACCAATTTCCCAGGATTGGATCCGGAAATTGTGCGTGATTTCGAAAATGCGCAAGACAGAAACTTGAGTCCAAACGTGACCTATTTGACGCCCATGCAAGAGCGCAGTTTTAATCTACGTTTATCCGCTAACTTCTAATCAAACCTAATATGAAAAAATATATCATTATTGCGGCATCATTGATCACCTTAGGTTTGGTGTCGTGCGAAAAAATGTTGAACTACCCACCAACAGGGGCCATCTTAGCCGAAGATGCCTTGAAAACCCCTGAGGATGCACAAAAATTGTTGAACAGCTGCTACGATGTCATGGCCAATGTTTTTGATGGTTCCTATCAAAACTTGGCTGAATTGATGAGCAACAATTTGGCAACTCCAAATGGCTTAGACTTCAAAGCTGTGTACAACAAAGAGACCAACTTCTTTACCCCAACAACCAATGGTGTTTATGCTGATTTGTATTACGCCATTTACCGTTGCAACTCTTTGCTGGAAAACTTTGATTTGATCGATGGTCTCTCCGATGCCGACCGCTCAAGAATGGAAGCAGAAGCACGCTTCATCAGAGCATTCTGTCATTGGCATGTGGCGAAAATATGGGCACAACCCTATGGATATACTTCTGACAACAGCCATCTTGGAATTGTTATTCGTGACAAAGCCTCCAATGAGCCGCTTCCCAGAAACACTGTTGCTGAAGTATACAATTTTATTGTATCTGAAATGGAGGTCGCAGCCTCTACGTTGCCTTCATCCAATGGGAATTACGCAACTGCTAGTGCGGCAAAAGCGGCATTGGCGATGATTTATTTCCAAATGAGAGATTATAGCAAGGCCATTCAATACAGTGACGAGGTGATCAATGCCAATAACTTTGAGCAATACTCCATCGATCGTTTTCCTACTGTAAGCGACTACTCTATTCGTTTGAATCTAAATGCCAGCAGCAATTGGAATGGCGCTACACTTTCCATTCATGGTAACGGTGGCTTAGTCACCACTTTCAACAACAACAGCAATGATACTGTTTCAAGTGAGGTTTCTGTTCCATTAATTAGCGGAGTGACGTATCAATTGATTTGCGATGTACCGGGAGGTAAGGCCTCTAATATCAGTTTTGATGTGATGAATCCTGGTGGCGAAGTGGTATACTCCTTCAATGGTTCATTGATCAATGCCAATAAAGTGTTGGCTACATTTACTGCCGAAACAGGCGGTATTCCTGCATTGACAGCATCAAACAACAAGGAGTCCATTTTTAAAATTGTGAGCTTCAGCAATGATGTGAGAACAGATGACTTCATCGGTAATTATAATGCCTCTGGTGTACTCCCTCCCAATTTAACATTGTGGAGCGATGCTTCTTTCGCATCAAGCAACGAGGTAGAAGTACCTTTTGTTCAGTTGATCAATCAGAACAGTGCTGATAAAAGAAAAGATGCTTGGATGGCCACCAGTGGTTCTCAAATCACATTGACCAAATTCCAAAGCAAAGTGGCCTTCAACATTCCATTGATGTACCAAACGGAAATGATGCTCATCAGAGCTGAAGCCATTGCTTATGCGCAAACTGGAAGATTGAGCGAAGCCATTGCCGATATCAATGCCATCCGATCAAGAGCCTACAGCCAAGACAATTCACTTTCATCAAATGCGACAGCTGAACAAGTGAAAGAGGCTGCAAGAAAAGAATACCGTCTGGAAACCATCGGTGAAGGAAAATGGTTGGATCAATTCCGCCGCATTGCTATTGAAAGCAATACCACTTTAAAAATCAGAACCTCACCTTGGAATTGCCCAGGAATGGCTTTGCAATTCCCAAACAATGAGTTCACCAGTGCATTGTTTGTTGGTAATCCGGAAGGAGGTTGTAATTAATATCATATATGAACATGAAAAAGAATATATTTATATATCTATCATTGGCCTTAGGAGCATTGGCTTGTAAGCCTGAGATATCCGGTGAACTCGGAGAGTTAACCAACAAAGAAGTAGGCATGGATGGAAATTGGGAATTGTCCAAATTTTCTATCCAAGATCCCAACAGCCCTATTTTGGAACAAAGAGATTTCACGAGCTTTTATACAGGGGAAAACATTACGCCTTTGACCATTCATTTTGATGCCGCAACGCATGAATACCATGTGGATATTGAAAAAGGAAGAAATTTCTTTGGTGATCAAGGAACATGGTTTTTAGATGATGTCATTGCCCCATCCTCATTGTATTTGGTGAACACCAATGACACCACTGAAATAGCGCTGGGCTCAATGGTTACTGCCAACAGCAGTGAGATGAACCTGTCTATCAACAGAATTTGCTCCAGCGGCTTTAAAAATGTGACTTACAAGTTTAATTTGACACGCAAATAACATGAAAAATATTTTGTCTTTAATAGCCATGATGCTACTGGCCGTTACGTCATGGTCTCAAGCTGCTTTCGTTTTGCCATCTCCCACCAATGCCAACGATTCTGTAACCATTTATATTGACATCAGCAAATCCACTTCCAATGGATTAAAACACATGATTGAATCTCATCCCGAAGTAAAGGATGAAGTTTACATGTGGACCTGGAGCCCTGCTGGACCCGCCTGCGGAAATGGTGATTGGGGAAACTCCAACGATTGCATGAAAATGAAGCGCGTGAGCGGAATGATTTACTCCATGAAAATTGTACCGACATCATTTTATAGCTGCACCCCGCTCGATTTGTACAGCAAGGGAATTTCTTGTTTGGCCAAATTAGATAATGGAAATGCATTCGGAAGTGATGGCGTTGGTGAGGCCAAAACTGAGGACTTGCACATCGATATTCTACCAGCCTTGTGCGCGGACAAATTTTGCTACTTCCCAGAAGCTTCTCGCATAGATGACTTCTTTACCATCACCTACGACAACAGTAAAGAAACAGATGCCAATCTGCAAAACCTCGGACCCGATGATTGTTACATTTACATGGCTGCACGCGCAGGTATCAACATTTACCCTGTATCTCAACCTGCTGATGTCACAACCAATCCAGCACTGAAAATGGAACCCTTGGCCACTGAACCCGGTAAATTTAGATTAACCATCATTCCAAGTGAGTTCTTTACCACCAACGGAGCCAATGTGCAAGAAATTTGGTTTTACATCGTTAAGCCTGGCTATTTGCCAGTCCCTCCGATTACAACAAAATACGCTGTCCTGAATTGCAATTGATGCCATTCAGTTAATCTTTTAGAGGCTGTCTCAAAAGGACAGCCTCTTTTTTTGCGACTCATCGAAATTGGTTATATTTGGAAAAACAATAAATTATTATGTCAGCAACACAAAATGGTCACCCCAAAGGATTGTACGTATTGTTCGTTACAGAGATGTGGGAAAGATTCTCTTATTATGGAATGCGCGCGCTGTTCGTGCTTTTCATGACCAAAGCTTTATTATTTGATAAATCATTTGGATCTGAGATTTATGGAAGTTATACCGGTCTGGTTTACTTAACTCCATTGATTGGAGGATATATGGCGGATCGTTATTGGGGAAATAGAAAATCCATTATCATCGGCGGTATTTTGATGGCTATTGGTCAATTCTTCATGTTCTTGGCGGGCACTTTTTACACACAAGTAGACATGGCTTCCATGATCATGTATACCGGTTTAGGGTTCTTGATTTTTGGAAATGGATTTTTCAAACCCAATATTTCAACCATGGTTGGACAATTGTATCCAGAAGGAGATAAACGTGTTGACTCTGCCTTTACCATTTTTTACATGGGGATCAACTTGGGAGCTTTCATCGCCCCACTGCTATGTGGGTACCTAGGAGACACTGGAAATCCTGGAGACTTCAGATGGGGATTCTTAGCGGCTTGCTTTGGGATGATTCTGAGTTTGATTTTATTCATTTCACTCAAGAACAAATACATCGTAACCCCCGAGGGTGTTCAAATTGGTGAAAAACCCAACAATGCTAGACAAGAAAAAAAGGAAGACCAATCGGTCCCTGTTTCTTCCAAATCCATGATCATTTGGGGATCCGTATTTGTTGGTCTTTTTGTAACGTTTTTCAAATTTGCTGAGATGGACATCATTGGAAGTTTCATCTTTTCTTTGACCATCGCCGCACCTGGTTTTATCATTTCTGACCCTACTCTTTCAAAGGTTGAAAAAGAGAGAATTTGGGTGATTTACATTGTTGCCTTCTTCGTCATTTTCTTCTGGTCTGCATTCGAACAAGCTGGTGCTTCATTGACCTATTTTGCAGAAGAGCAAACCAACAGAACGGTAATGAACAAAGTCATCCCCGCTTCCTATTTCCAAAGCATCAACGCAATCGCAATCGTCATTTTTGCTCCCATCTTTGTTTGGTTATGGGGTGTCTTGGGCAAAAGAAATATGGAGCCCGCTTCACCTTACAAACAATCGGTAGGCTTATTCCTTTTGGCCATTGGATACTTGGTCATTGCCTTTGGCGTAAAAGATTTGCAACCTGGTGTAAAAGTCAGCATGATGTGGTTAATCAGTTTGTATACCATCCACACGTTGGGCGAACTTTGCTTATCTCCCATTGGACTTTCTATGGTGAATAAATTGGCCCCCGTCAAGTTTGCATCGCTTCTTATGGGTGTTTGGTTCCTATCGACATCAGCAGCCAATAAATTCGCTGGTACTTTGAGTGCCCTTTATCCAGAGCCCGTGATTGCGATCACTTTGGTAGAAGACCTTCAAACCAAAAACAATGTTCAATTGTTTCCTGCTGAATTTGATAAATCAAAAGCGGCCATTATATCTGAAGTTCCAGCTATTGCCATGGAAAAAATCCAAATGGCCAATGTAACAGATGCAGCTGCAAAGGAAGAAATTCAGAGAACTTTGGAAACTTCTACTTTGAAAAACACAAAGCATTTCATCGGATTTGAAATCGACACTTTGTATGATTTCTTTATGCTTTTCGTTTTCATGGCCGGTGCAGCATCTTTGGTATTATTTGTGTTATCCAAAAAATTGTTGACCATGATGAATGGTGTGAGATAATAAAATCATGAAAAGAAAATTGACTTACTTATTGTCCCTGCTTTTGTGGGGACAATTTACTTTGGCACAAGAGAAGATTCATTGGATGAAAATCGATGAACTAGAAGCAGCCGAATCCAAGGAACCACGCGTCGTGATGGTTGATGTCTACACCCAATGGTGTGGCCCTTGTAAAATGATGTCCAATCAAACTTTCACTCACCCGGAAGTTGTGAAGTACATGAATGAGCATTACTACTGCGTGAAATTTGACGCTGAATCAGGCGACTCAGTTGTATTCAAAGGCAAAACCTACAAAAACCCCGATTTCAAACCAGGAACCATGGGTAGAAATGGCGTACATGAGTTGACCATCAACTTGGGGGTTAATGCCTACCCCACACTGATCTTTTTTGACCAAGCTTTAAATCCCATCGCGCCGATTACAGGTTTTCAAAGCGTCGAGAACTTTGAGATTTTTGCCAAGGTTTTTGCCTCCGGCGATTACAAGAAAATTACCACACAAGAATCCTGGGCCGATTACCAAAAGAATTTCGTTCGATCTTGGACATCAGCGCCGAGTCCAGAACCCAAAAAGTCGGGACCAAGCGCGCTTTTCAATGAAATTCCAACTGACACGATAGCACCTGTCAAAGATGAGGGATCATCGATTCCTGTTGAGCCTCCTACAGAAGAGCCCCTCACCATGGTAGAACAAATGCCAAAATACAGCGACGGGGATGTACAAATGGCCATTGCACGGCTTACCCACTACCCTGAACTTGAAAAAGAAAACGACATTCAAGGCACCGTTTATGTCCAGTTTGTCGTGAACAAAGAAGGGTATGTAGAAGATGTAAAAGTCATACGAGGAGTAAAAGACGGCGCCGGTTTAGAACGAGAGGCCATCAAAGCTGTGAGATCATTGAAACGCTTTGAACCTGGGTACCAAAATGGGAAACCCGTGAAGGTTAAAATGACCGTTCCGATAAAATTTACATTAAAGTAAAAAAGGTTTTGGAAATTCTGAGTTTAAGTTTATATTTGCAACCCTTAAAAGGTTAAAAAAAGTACGTCATGAACCGCATCAAAGAATTAGAAAAGCAATTGAACCCTGCACGTGAATTCCCCGCATTTCAAGCAGGTGACACCATATCTGTTACTTACAAGATTAAAGAAGGTAACAAAGAGCGTCCACAAACCTTTACAGGAGTTGTTATTCAACGTCGCGGTACTGGTTCTACTGAAACTTTCACCATCCGTAAAATGAGTGGTGGTGTTGGTGTAGAGCGTATCTTCCCGTTCAATACTCCATTCATCGAAACCATTGAAGTGAATAAGCGTGGTAAAGTACGTAGAGCTCGTATTTTCTACTTGCGCAAATTGACTGGAAAGGCTAGCCGTATCCAAGAGAGAAAGGCTCCTGTTCAGCACTAATATTTCAAAAGAATATAAAGCCTCCTTTGGGAGGCTTTTTTTATGCTTTTAATTTTTCCAGCACTTGTAAAATATCTGATGTTCTGGAAACCATCGTTGTTCCAAACACCATTTCTTGTTTGTTACTGCGTTCCAACCGGGTAAGTCCACTCATGTGATATTCCATAATTTCATCACATTTCATCTCATCAACACTTTCTGAATTGACACCTGCGCCAGCCATAATGATGATGCGCTCCCCTGCTTGCAATTGCAATTTTACAATTACACTTTTCCCCTCAATACAAGAGGATTGCTGGCCAGATGTCAAAATACGCGAGCAACCCAATTCAATGATCTCCTCCAAAGACTTGAATGGGTCGTTTACCACATCAATTGCCCGATGAAAGGTCACTTCCATGGGATAGGCCAATTGAACAATGCGCTTCATGGCCGGAATGTTGACTTCGTTCTCTGAAGTTAATACACCAACAACAATCCCTTCCGCTCCGCAAGTTTTGGCCCAAATTACCTCATCAAGCATCACCTCTATTTCCAGATCATTGTAAATGAAATCTCCCTCTCTTGGACGAATCATCACCATTACAGGCATCTCGGCATGCTGAACGGACCATTTGACCATGCCATGACTAGGAGATAAACCATCTGCAGAAAGAGCACTGCACAATTCAATACGATCCACACCCAAACGATTGGCTTCCATCACATGGGCTATGTCCGTTGCTATCACCTCCAGTTTTTTCTTCATGCTCAAATATAACGACTTTCAAATCCAGTCTATCTTAAATTACCCTGACTTTGGGTCGATTTACTCAATAAATAACCCTTACTTTGAATAAAAAAAGATGAAAATTAACCCTTACTTAAGGAATGAATTTGTAATTTTGCCATATGTTTCAAAGAAGAGTTTTAAAGGAATTAGAGGAATGGCGTTCTTCAAAATGGAGAAAACCTTTAATCATCAGAGGTGCCCGTCAAGTTGGCAAAACCACAGCTATCAACGCATTCGGAAAACAATTCAATCAATACATATACCTGAACCTTGAAAATAAACGGGATGCTGCGCTATTTCAGAGAGAATATGATATCAATGAATTGGTAACAAGAATATTCCTTGAGAAAAAAATGTCCTTGCAAAAGATAAAAGACACCCTGTTGTTTATTGATGAAATTCAAGAAATGCCTGAAATGTTGAATCAACTCAGGTATTTCATGGAAGAACTACCAGAGTTATGCGTGATAACTGCTGGAAGTATGTTGGAAACCATCATGGGAAAGTCATTGCATTTTCCCGTAGGTCGCGTAGAATTCAAAGTATTAAGACCTTTTAATTTTGAAGAATACTTATTGGCAATGGATATGAACCAACATTATGAAGCATTTCATACTGTCCCAATGCCCATTATTACACAAGACAGTTTATTTGATGCCTTCCATACTTTTGCCATTATCGGTGGAATGCCGGAGGTAATCAAAATATACAAAGAAACCAAAGACCTCACATCGCTCAAGAAAATATACGATGGTCTTATTCAATCTTATTTCCATGATGCCGAACGATATGTCAAGAATCTACCGCAATTGCAATTGATCAAATACGCCATACCACAAGCCATGAAAATGGCTGGACTTAGAGCTTCATTTCAAAAATTTGGACAAAATAATTACACTTCAAAGGCCATTGCGGAAGTAATAAGGGACTTAGAAAAAACGCATTTGGTTCAGTTGATTTATCCGACAACCGCTTCTACTGTACCCATTATTCAAGACCATCAGAAAACTCCGCGTTTTCAATTCTTGGATACTGGAATGGTCAACCATTTTTTAGGTGCTCAGAAAGATCTATTGGGTAGCATTAAAATGCCAAATGAATATCATGGTCGAATGATTGAACACTGGGTAGGCCAAGAATTGTTGTCTACGCAAACATTGAGTTTGAGTCAACTCAACTTTTGGGTACGAAATAAAAAACAATCTGAGGCGGAATTGGATTTTGTATTTAATTACAATGGTTATCTTATCCCCGTTGAGGTAAAATCAGGACCAACCGGTAAATTGAGATCGTTGCACATATTCATGGACCAATCACCGGTACAATTGGCTGTCCGATTTTATGATGGAAGAATAACGGCAGATGAGATTACAACTCCCAATGGTAAAAGTTTTACATTACTGAACTTACCTTACTACTTGGCGTCCAAAATAGAAGACTACTTGAATTGGATCATCCGAGAAAAGGGACAAAAACTATTAACATCTCCACTTGGCGTTCATGAATCATTAAAAAGCTATCAAACAATAAAACAAAAACCAATAAAGACAATCGTTCTAAATGACAAGCATCTTCGCATTTTGAAAGCTTGCGAAGAAGGTCCAAAATCAGGTCGAGAATTGATTGAAGATGTATTGGGTTTAACTTACCAGAGCAATAACAAGCGCACCTATTTAACACCATTGATTGAACGTCAACTGATAACCTTTACAGACAATACCAATCTTAAAAATAAAGAACAGCGGTATCGACTCACATGATTTCTGAAAGCTTATCTTTGTCCAATGGACAGATTGCAAGAGATTGGTCGCAGAAGGACCTTTGCCATTATTTCTCACCCGGATGCGGGAAAGACAACCCTTACAGAAAAACTATTGCTTTTTGGAGGAGCCATTCAAACGGCAGGTGCCGTAAAAAGCAATAAGATTACCAAAACGGCAGCCTCCGACTTCATGGAGATTGAGCGACAAAGGGGAATCTCCGTAGCCACTTCAGTGATGGTCTTTGAATACAACGGCATGCAAATCAACCTGCTCGACACTCCCGGTCACAAAGACTTTGCTGAAGATACCTACAGAACGCTGACGGCCGTAGACAGTGTCATTTTGGTCATTGATAGCGTTAAAGGGGTTGAGTCGCAAACGGAACGTTTGATGCAGGTGTGCCGGATGCGGAATACGCCAGTCATTGTCTTTATCAACAAAATGGATTTGGAAGGTCAAGACCCTTTTGATCTATTGGATGAAGTCGAAAAGAAATTGAACATCAAAGTACAACCTTTGTCTTGGCCGATATCGAAAGGGTATTCTTTCAAAGGAGTTTACAAGATTTACGACAAAGCGCTGAATTTGTTTGAATCGCTAAAAACAAAAATCAACGATGAAGTGGTTTCTGTTGATGACATCAACGATCCCAAAGTGGATCAATTTTGTGGCGAGTATGCTGCTCAATTGAGAGAAGACATTGAGCTTATCGATTCCGTCTATGAACCATTTAATCCGCAGCGTTATCTCAATGGTGAATTGGCTCCGGTTTTCTTTGGATCAGCGATGAACAATTTTGGGGTCCAAGAGCTTTTGGATAAATTCATTGAAATCGCCCCATATCCCAAAGGGAGAGAAAGCGATTTAAAATTTATTGCTCCAGAGGAAAGCAAGTTCAGTGGATTTGTATTTAAAATTCACGCCAACATCGATCCTCGTCACCGTGATCGCATTGCATTCTTGCGTGTGGTTTCAGGTGTTTTTGAAAGAAACAAATTCTACAAGCATACCCGATTGGCCAAGGAATTCAAATATCCCAATCCAGTAACCTTCATGGCATCTGCCAAGAGCACCGTTGAAGAGGCTTATCCTGGAGATGTTATCGGATTGTATGACACCGGAAATTTCAAAATTGGAGATACTTTGACAGAAGGTGAAAATTTCCAATACCGAGGCATACCCAATTTCTCTCCTGAAATTTTCAAAGAGCTCATCAACAAAGACCCCATGAAGTCCAAACAATTGGACAAAGGAATTCGCCAACTCACTGAAGAGGGAGTGGCTCAATTGTTTTTGCAAGAGCCCGGTTCGAGAAAAGTAGTCGGTACTGTTGGGGAGTTGCAATTTGAAGTCATCAAATACCGCTTGGAACATGAATACGGCGCCAAATGTGATTTCGAAACGAAATCATTTTACAAGGCTTGTTGGATAACATCAACCAGTGATGAAAAACTTGGTGAATTCAAAAGAATCAAAGGCAGCAACATGGTAATCGATAAAGAAGGTCATGATGTTTATTTGGCTCCGAGCAAGTTCATTTTGGACATGGAACAAAACAATTATCCAGAACTGACTTTCCACTTTACATCAGAGTTCAAGACCCAAAACAATTGATATGTTAGACTTACGCAGCGACACATTCACGCTTCCTACCCAAGAAATGAAAGAAGCCATGCTTCAGGCACCTTTGGGTGATGATGTATTTGGGGAAGATCCAACAGTCAATGCGCTGCAACAATACGCAGCTCAATTGTTTGGCATGGAAGCCGCATTGTACTGCAGCTCAGGAACCCAAACCAATCAAATTGCCATCAATGTCCACACTCAGCCGGGTGACGAAGTTATTTGTTCCAACTTGGCCCATATCTATATTTATGAAGGGGGTGGAATTGCATTGAATTCAGGATGCAGCGTTCGATTGATAGAAAAGCCTTATGGTATGTTCACTGCAGAAGATGTTGTATCCAACATCAACAACAAAAATGACATTCATTTGCCATTGACCAAACTCGTCTGCATTGAAGATACCGTTAACAAAGGAGGTGGCGCAATTTGGGATTTGGAAGAAATAAAAAAAATAAAAAAGGTTTGCGATGATCACGGGTTGAAATTGCACTGTGACGGAGCCAGATTGTTCAATGCCCTCATTGAAACCAGTGTATCCCCTGCTCAATATGCTCAATATTTTGACAGCATAAGCATTTGCTTGAGCAAAGGGTTAGGAGCTCCTGTAGGTTCGTTGCTAATTGGAAACAAAATGTTCATTGAGAAAGCGCGCAGGAGAAGAAAATCGTTGGGAGGAGGAATGAGACAGGCGGGCATAATAGCCGCTGCAGGATTATTTTCATTAAAAAACAATGTGTCGCGATTATCAGTAGACCATCAAAATGCCAAACACATAGGTGAGATCTTGAAGACCCATCCAAAAATCACTTCAGTATATCCCATAGAAACCAACATTGTCATTGCTGAGACCATTGATTCACAAGGTGCTGCCACTTTTGTAGAAGAAATGAAACTCAAAGAAATTTTGTGCTTTCCATTCGGTCCCAATAAAGTGCGATTTGTTACCCATTTGGGTATTGATCGCCAGGCTATTGATGACCACTTCTGATTAGAGCCGAACGATGTTCAAAGGAACATCAATCAATGATTGGAAAGATTCACCGGCCTCTTCCATGAATTCATCGTCCTCAGTTACTACCCAATCAATTGACCACGATTTGCCCTGGCCAATGCCATTGGCTATGGCTTGAATGAGCCAAAGTAAGGCCTTCATGGAAGATGAATTAAAGTAATTCAACTCAAATCTAAAAACGCTATCGTGCGGAATTTGCTCTTGATGATCTGTGATCCACTGGATTAACGGGCGATAAAACTCAAATGAATCTATCGGAGTAGAAATACCTACTATTGATTGCACTTTAGCATTCAAGGAAAACAATACGGCCGGAGTATTGGAAGAGGAAGCAACAGTCAAATCACTCATCGCGATGGCATTTTTTCAATTTTAAATCCACCCTGCAATATACGTTACTAGCAGTACCCAATTTTGGAGAAATCACAATCTCTTTCAAACAATCTTTCCTCATTATTTGCAAAAGCCCCAATCCGGCACCTCCTCGTTCATTGAATGTATTATTGGACAACTTCTGTCGATACAACAAATCCAACTCTTCATCCGACATTCGTTTATAGCTTTCTACCTGCAACATCAGCACCTCCACATCGCTTAATGTAGATTGATTCATCACGACGAAAGCCACTTGATCCGCCGATAGTTCTACCTCCACCAAAACCTCCGAAACGGAAGAGGAATAGCGAAAAGCATTATCAATCAGCTCCACCAAGCAATTGATTGTTATCTTAAGAAAACGCTTGTGAATATTCAACTGATTGGACTCCGCGACAATTCTATCAATAATGGACTCCACTTCCAAGGAAGACAATCGAATTTGATATTTTAATGTCGTTGGTTTCACCTTATATTTTTATGCCCAGAATAACCAAATCATCTGTTTGATGACTTTCCCCCTTCCAATCATCGAACAATTCATTCATTTGAGTTTTCCGATTTTTAAAATCTGAATGTTGCCATTCATCCATTTTTTTAATGATACGTTTCTTGGACAATTTTTGTTTCCCATCTGCTCCACCAAATTGATGATACAAACCATCACTGAATAAAAAGAGTTCATCACCAACCTCACTCTGAAACTCATGGTTCTCGAAACTCAATCTTTCTTCACTCACATTCTCACCTATCGAAATGTGCGCTCCCTTAAAGATTTTCACCTCACCTTTGCTCAACAAGATCAACGGCAAATTGGCTCCAGAAAATTGTATTTTCTTTGACGACAAATCATATTTCATCAACGACAAATCCACGCTCACAATATAATTCCTGGTTTCAAATTGAGATAAACTCATCACCAATCGACGATGCAACAATTTTAAAATCTCGGCACAATTGTGATCAGGATTGCTACGAATGATATCCGTAAGTCCAAAATAGGTCATGATGGATAGCATGGAAGCACTGACTCCATGACCGATGCAATCCACTGCCGCAACAAAAACTTGATTTTGTATTTTAAAAATAAATGGCAAATCTCCACTTACCATTTCAAGTGGTCTATGGATAATAAAGCCATCACTGAAGTATTGAGTCAACTCCATTTCCTTGGGGTAAACCATTTCTTGAAATTTACTGGCATACTGAATGCCTGAAATAATCTCGTTGTTTTTCTCTCCCAATTCTCTGTTGATGTGTTGAATCTCTCGATTATTTTTCTCAATGATTTTATTTTGACTGCGCGTCTTGCGATAGAAGAAAGCAATAATCATCAAAACCAACAAAACGATTCCGGTGAACAATATCCCCAGCAATGATTGTTTCTTTCTAAACTCAATTTCTTTTTTATTCAATTCATCTTGGGCAGCGAGTTTATCATTCTTGAGTTTCAAGTTCAAATTTTTATTCTCAATATCCTGCTTCTGATTTTTCAGCTCTGCAATACTGAGTAGACTGGACTTCCGTTTGTTTTCAAGCTCTGAAATTTGAATGCGCTGCACTTGGCTAAGTTTTTCAGCCTCCAATTTCTGAATGCGATTGAATGCTCTTTCCTTTTCAATTCCTTCATTGGCAATTCGCAAATCATAGCGGAACTTTTCCTCTTGACGTTCGGTCTCAAATTGAATTTTTTTCAATTTGTCATTTAATACCAAACGCTGTTTTTCAAAATTTTGAAGCTCCATGATTGCCTCAAATTCTGCACTAGCAATATCGATATTCAAGTTGGCCCGTTTGAGCTTTTTACTTTGCTCATCCAATTGAATTCTTTCTTGTAATTGATTTGCTTTTATCTTGTATTTACTGCTTCTATCGAACTCATTGTTCAATTCAAATAATTCGGATAAAAGCAAGGAAATCTGATACTGTAGCATTTTATCGTCTATTTCTTCACTTATCCGGTAAGCAATACTGGCCCATTCTATTGCTGAAGATACAGCATTTTCTGAAACCCTTATTCTTGCTATAAATGCGGCAGTAATGGCTTCTTGAAATTTAAAGTTGTTCTTATCTGCAATCAGATACAATTGTTCAGCTACATCAAATGACCGATCAAAATTTCCAGACAAAAAATATGCACGAGCCAAATTGAGAAGAATATAATTTTCTTGATTTTTCCATTGTCCATTATTCAATGACAAAGCTTCATTAAAAAAAGAAATCGCTTTATTGTAATCTTTCAATTGAATGCACAACTCCCCTGCTTTGTTATTTAATACAAAAAGCTTTTCCTTACTGGCAGATTGCTCAATCAATGATAACATATTGATGACTTGCAAATAAGCTTCTTTGAATTTCAAATTGATAGATTTCGCGTCCAACAACAACTCAAACAAATCCATGTACTGTGTTGGATTCTTATAAAAGTCAGCTTGACGGGATTCGAAAAAACGATTCAATAACTCTTCGCACTGCTTGGTTTGGTTGAGTTCATGCAACGACCTCACCCACACATTGAGCAGTCGAAACTCTTGATTTTTGGTGAGTTTCTTTTTATCAAATACTTTTTGAGACAAGATGACGGCCTTTTCTGGCGCGCCATAACTCAGATAAACCTCTGTTAAAGCGACACCAATGCTGCACCATAAATACTCATCCACCTCTTTAACACTTTCCATTCCCCGAGATGCAAATTTGACCCCATCATTCCAATCTTTAGATCTTAATGCAAGCTCTGTCATCAATAAGCAGGACTGCGCATACAATTGAGCATTATTGGTCCTTCGACCGAACTGCAATACTTGCATTCCTATTCTAGCAGTATTCTCCAATTGATGATTGGCCAGTTGGGTGTACCCCTCATCCAGGCGCCCATTCATGATTTGCAAAGAGTCGGCACTTTGTGCCATGATGCCATCCATCAAGCCACATGTGAAAAAGAAAACCAGCAGAATGAACGACCTAAAAACCCTCATCAGTAGAATAGATATTGTAGTGAAATTTGCATTTGTCTACTCAGCAAAGGCATCGGTAAAATTGAGCTGTTGGTAGGACTCGAAATCCAAAAATCTGCATTAGTAATATTCTTGACGGCTACGTTTACATGCAAATTTTTATTCTTCAACAATCGCGCATTGGCACCTGCTTGTAGGATGTAACCATTTTCAAAGACTTTATTTTCAAAGTAATTTACCAAGCCTTGTTTGGTTATGCCCGCATTCAAGCTGAATTGCTTGAAAATATTATAAGCCCCATGCATATGGAATTTGTATCCGGGAAAACCAAAGTACATCGCATCTTGTTCACCTTGCACTTCCTCTATCCAATCATGGGCGATGTTTCTGTTAAGCATGCCGTAAGAATATAATTTCATTCTGGATCCCGAATACTTGGTTGAAATTTGAATGCCTTCTGTCCCTATTAAATCTCTGTTTAGATAATTATCAATTTCCAAAACAGGCTCATAAACATAGATAATCGGATCAAAAACCTTTGTTCTAAAAGCAGATGCCTTCAGATTCAATTGACGATATTGATAGCCCATTTCTAGTTCCACAGAATTGATGGTTTCATGATTCAGGTCTCCATTACTTACCGAAGAATTCTGATTTTGAATGGTCGCAATTTTAAAAGATTGAGCAAAAAATGCCTTGAAATGAAAATTCTGTAAACGAAAACTGTACCCCACTCTGGGCGCAAATAAGAACTTTGAAAATGTATGATTTTCCATTCTTGATCCAAAAGAAAGCGCCCCCCATTTCCCCTTATAAAAACCATCCAAAAATAAAGCCCCTGATCCCACTTCTAATGTGTTTAATCCATTGTAGTCAAAGACAAGACTTCTCATTAATATTTTTGATCGTTGCCATGTACCTTGCAAACCATAGTCTAAACTAAAGTTTTTACTGAGTTTACTTTTGAAGACTATATTTTGCGTTATTTTCTGCGCATGGGTATTAGAAGACATCAGCGAAGTATCGGCTGTATTTAAATCTATCCACGGTAGTTGGTCCAAATAGGTTAATTGAAAATCCATTTTGGTTTTGTCCTTTATTTTAAAACTCAGTGAATTATCCAATCCAACGGTAGACATCAATATCATCGATGCTTCATCTGAGACTTGAGATTGATAATCGGAATAATAAAAAGCCCCTTTGTATTTCCCTTTCCTTAGACCAATAAAAACACTATTGCACTCCACATCTGAGCTATCCGCCCAATTCAATTTACCAAATCGACCATATTCTTGAAGTCGTGTACTTTTCTTATTTGATCCTGAATTCACTTGAATCGTCATTTGATAATTGTCATTGAGTTCATAATTCCCAACAAACCCAATGAAACGTCGATCATTGGCTCCATTGGAAAGGCTCCAATCCGTTCTTACTGAACCACCTGAAAATTCCGAATTGTTTTTTAACACCACATTGATTACACCCAATGCAGCAGTTCCTCCATATTTCACAGAACCAGGTCCAAAATTGAACTCTATTCGACTAACCATATGCAGGGGAGTTCTCCCACCCAAGAGGTATGTTCCATAATCCAAATCGTTGAGCGGAATACCATTGAACATGAATAATACTTTGCCCTCCTGTGCCCACATGCCTCGAATACCTAATCCGATGGCATCTTCTACATCCCTTCCCAGACTGGTAGCCGCAACATGGATCAGCACCTCCATCAAGTCATTGGCATTCAAGGCCTCGATTTCTTCCGATGTAATAACCAAAAGATCACCAGGAATCTCCCGGCTGTCGCGCTCAGAAAATCCAATTAAGGATGTGATTGCATTTCCTTTGTTTTCGAGAGAGTCGACATCTAAAAGTTTTACTATTTCGCGATGCAATAGAAGACTATCAATGACCGGCTGAGCAATCAAATGAGCACTTAGAATATAAAGGGCAAAAAATGCAATTATTCTCAACATTATTACAAGGTACAATAAAAAACCCTCTACGCATAGAGGGTTTTTAAGTTTCAATTATTCTTCAAACATTATTCACTATCACGCTTGGCCATCAAGTCAACATACTCCTTATTGGATCCAACAATCATCTTTTGGAATCTTCTCACACCAGAACCCGCTGGTATGTGGTGACCCACGATAACGTTTTCTTTCAATCCAATTAAGTAATCTGTCTTTCCTTGTACGGCAGCCTCATTCAACACTTTGGTTGTCTCCTGGAAGGATGCCGCAGAAATCCACGATTCAGTTTGCAATGAAGCTCTGGTAATACCCTGAAGCATTGGGCGTGCAGTTGCTGTAACAGCAGGTCTAGCCTCCATTTCCTTTTGATCATTGCGCTTCAAATTGGTGTTCTCATCACGCATTTGACGTACTGTGATAATTTGTCCCGCTTTGTAACGATCTGTTTCGCCAGGTTCAGTGATGACCACTTTATCAAACA
>JBDKGG010000078.1:0-3017 GCA_039798325.1 Bacteroidota bacterium | reverse complement strand
AGGCGCAGGGCGGTGTCTTTCCTTGATGCGCGCAAGGTTCCAAGGTGACATATAAAGTAGATTGAGCAAGCAAACTTTTGTCCTCAACACTATTGATGGCGTTCACTTCAGCATGCGCTTCTCCATATTTTTCATGAAAACCTGTTCCGATGACTTTGTCATTGCATACAACCACAGCGCCAACCAAGGGATTGGATTTTACCTGACCCAGCCCCTTTTGGGCAAGATTAATGGCCAACTGCATGTATGATGCATCAAAACTCATCCGCCAATTTTACCAGGCCCCACCAGTTTGAAAATAATCAAGAAAATCAGCATCACCACGGTGAAAAGCGCCATCAAGGCAGCAAAGAGCCCAATGATTCCCAGAGCAACAATGCCCAAAATGGCCAAAACGAGCATTAATCCTGTAACACTACCTGCAGCAATGGCTGCTATCAAAGCGATGAGCCCCAGCACACATAAAATACCAATGCCAACTTCAAAAAAGAAGGAGGTGGCTTTGAGCAATGCCGTCAATCCTTTTTTCTTGGGCTTGGGAACATCGTAAGGCAAAGCATTTTCACCTGCATCTATGGTATCACCAACATATTCTTTTGTTCCATAGTAAGGAAGTGTGTCCGGATAAGGCATCGGAACAACTTCTTCTACCATCACTTCCATGGTGTCTACTTGATCGGTATCAGAGCAAATTTGCCATTCTTTTTTGGAGACAATCAGCAGGTCTGGACTTTCTATGGAAGCCAATTCGTGCATAGTTATGTCATTGCGCCGAGAAGGTTTGTCATTTTTCTCTTTTGTTGTTTTTGCGGTGTTGTCCCACCTCCCGCGTACATCATATTTTTTGGTCAGAAAGGAGGCATTCTGACAGGCACTCAAAATCACGATGGATAAGAGTAGAAGGAAGTTATTTCTTTTCATTTTGTAGTGTAGGCACCACCCATTTTGTTGAATTTTCTTGACCAATTTCTTTCTTGAATATGGGTACTGTTTTTTTTACTTCATCCATCAGCACATCCAATGCGCCAAAGGCATCCTTGCGGTGTTTAGCGGAAATACCAACCCAGACAGCCGTTTGACCCACTGCAACTTTTCCCAATACATGATGAAAATAAATCGACTGAATATCAAATTGACTTTGAAGTTGCACCCCAATTTTTTCCAATTCTTTGGTGGCCATTTCCGCAAGTCCCTCATATTCTATGATGGCTACTTGCTCTTGGTTGCCCATCTGATCTGGTCGGACAATGCCTTCAAAAATCACAGTCGCTCCGGTTGAAGCCTCCTGAATGAAAGCCTTGATAACATCTGCGGTGACTGGTTCACTTGAAATACTGAAATGTTGCCGCATACTCATCCTCCGCTGACTGGTGGCATTAAATACAACTTCATTCCATTTTTGATTTCAAAGTTATCGGGCTGATAGGTTTGATCAAAAACCACTGCGATGGGCAATTGCGGATGGATGGTAGGAAATTGTTTGAGCCAATTTCGGAGATCGAGAACCGTTGCTGGATCTGGGTGTTTCCAAACAAACCAATCATGACCCAAGGTGTCTTTGAGTATTCCAAATGCCATGATGTCCACACTTATCCCTGCCATATCAATTGCTGTCCTGCAAATATCAATAAGATTCCGGTTATCCACTTCACTTGTTCTTGCTTTAACCAAGAGATGGAGATTTTACTACCTAACCATCCGCCGATAATGACGGCCAACAACCAATCCAAATGAACTTGGTTCCAAGTTATATCAGATCGAGTGGACAGAATGACAATTGACAAAAAGGAATTCACGGCAATGAATAAGGCCGTGAAAGCCGCGATTTCTTTGGGTTTTCCCCAACGACTCAAATGCAAGATGGGCGAAAAATAGATTCCACCTCCTATGCCTGTCAATCCCGCAATGCTACCGATGAAGAAAGAAATCCATTTCATCAAGTGTGATGGAATGACGACAATCCAACTATCCCAGAATTTTTGCCCCAATATGGATATTCCTCCCAAAGTTAGAAAGATGCCCAAAAGCAATTGATGAATGGCCACTTTGAATTCAATCAAACCAAAAATCATGCAGGGCAGAGCCGCCCATACCATCAAAGCGATGACCTCTTTTTTTCGATCTCGAAGCAACGCAAATTTCATCCAAGCACTTTGTACTGTCACTCCCAAATTGTTGATGAGTCCATTGAGCTTGATAACAAAAAAGGGTAGGGCAGTTGCTTGCGACAATACCGCGAGATACATGCTTCCCCCACCAAATCCGGCAGAAGAATACACAAAAGCAATGGCGAAAAATACCCCGGTGATCAACCTTGGATGTTTTTCATTTGATCCATGATTTTCTTGACATCCTCATCTGCCTTGCGCAATTTATCTTGGCAAAACTGAACCAAGAAAGCTGCGCGGGCTACTTTTTCCGAAAGCAAATCAATGGAGATTTCATCATTATCTATGGCCACAGCAATGTTCTCCAATTCTTCATATGCTGCTTCATAGCTGGCGGGGATCGTTTGTTCAGTCATTTTGTATGTCTTGTATTTGTGTGGTGATTTGGCCATCTTTCATTTGAATGACCAATGGTGTATCTGCATGCAATTGGGTCAAGGACGAAATGGTTTTTCCTTTTTGTTTTAAAATACCAAACCCCCGGTTCAGCCATTTCTGTGGCGAATGGGCTTCGACAAATTGGGTCATGTTTTTCACGGCCAATTCTTCGCGTGTTACTTTCTCAGCCCCTTGCTTGACAATCGTTTTCCAATATTGAGCAATGCCCGTATTTTGCAATTGAACATTCTTTGGAATCGACTTTGAAATGTCTTTCCAACATTGTTGCGCATCGGTTTGGGCCTGTCGGATTAAACCAAGTGCATCCGTCTGAAGGTTGACTTGAAGGCTTTGCAAATCCGATTTGGCCGCTGACAATCGCCCTTGGGCAGAAGCGGTGGTGGTCAATTGCAGACTATTGATGCTTTTTGTTTTTTCTTGAATGCGAATGGGTAAGAGCTTTTGTATGCT
>JBDKGG010000077.1:0-7702 GCA_039798325.1 Bacteroidota bacterium | reverse complement strand
GCTGCATAATGATCCGTGCGCTCCCCCTCTGCCAGCATGAGGATTGATCGATTGGGAATAGACCTCAGATCGGCAATGGCCTGCTGCCAGAAATCAAAAGGAACCCCATCCGCATAATCACAGCGAAAACCGTCCACATTTGCTTCCAACACCCAGTATTTCATGGCATCAATCATGGCCGAGCGCATGGAGTCGTTGTCAAAATTCAAATCTGCCACATCTGCCCAATTGGTTCCTGCCGGGGAAATGACATTTCCGTTGACATCTTGGGTGTACCAGGATTTGTGCTCCATCCAAGGGTTATCCCAAGCAGTATGGTTGGCTACCCAATCCATGATCACAGCCATTCCCTTGGCGTGAGCGGCATCTGTTAAATCTCGGAGATCTTGCAAAGTCCCATATTCCGGAGAAACCGCCTTGTAATCCTTGACGGAATAAGGCGAATTGACACTGTTGATGGCGCCAATGGGATGAATGGGCATGAGCCAAACCACATTGATGCCCAATGAATCCAAACGATCCAATTGGGCTGTGACATTGCTCAAATCGCTTGTAGTGGAAAAGGCGCGAAGATTGACTTCATACATCTGAATATCGCGACCATAGGGAACTGAGTCTATGGGAGTGCCGTATTGCTGGTAGCCAGAGGTGCCAGGGTCAATGATAATGGTAGGATCTTCAGGTTGGGGTTGATCCTCTTTACACGCCCAACAAAAAGTGAGCATTACAAACAACAAAATTCTCATGTTCCAAAGGAACAACAAAAATGAGATAATCTTTTGTCCTTCAATGAAAATAACGTACTTTCGCGGTCCTTGAAAAAGGACTTGGAGGTGTAAGCAGCCCGAGTATAATGAACAGTTTAACCCATTTGTTTTCTGCTTATTCACTTCGGTGAGAACAAATACAATTAAAAAAAATGCCATATGGCAGAAGAAATCAACTCAGCTGAAAACGCTGAAAACGTAGAGTCTCAAGTAGAAGCTACTCCCGCTCATGTTGAAGAAAAAATTTCTCAAGAAGAGCCCATCGAATTGTACAGCACAGCAGATGATGCGGCTTACATGACGAGCACAGGTGAATTTAACTGGGATGCCTATGAGGCAGCTGGTGGATACACCAACGATGAGCGCAAGCGCTATGATGAAGTTTATGAAAAAACTTTGTCTACCATTACGGAGAAAGAAGTGGTTCCAGGAACCATCGTTTCTATTGGTAAGAAAGAGGTGGTTGTTAACATTGGTTACAAGTCAGAAGGCGTTGTTGCGGTAACTGAATTCCGTTACAACCCAGATCTTAAAGTAGGGGATGTTGTTCCTATTTTCATCGAGACCCAAGAAGACAAAACCGGTCAGATGCGTGTTTCTCACAAGACTGCTCGTTTGTTGAGCGCTTGGACTGAGGTGAACAAAGCATTGGAGTCTGGTGAGATCATCAAAGGAGAAGTGAAGTGTCGTACGAAGGGAGGTTTGATTGTTGATGTATTTGGTTTAGAAGCATTCTTGCCAGGTTCTCAAATCGATGTGAAGCCAATCCGTGATTACGATGTGTATGTAGGAAAAGTAATGGAATTGAAAGTTGTTAAGATTAACAACGAATTCAAGAACGTTGTGGTTTCTCACAAAGCACTTATCGAAGCTGAAATCGAAGAGCAAAAGAAGCAAATCATGTCTGGTTTGGAGAAGGGTCAAGTGTTGGAAGGTGTTGTCAAAAACATCACCAGCTATGGCGTATTCATCGACCTTGGCGGCGTAGATGGTTTGATTCACATCACCGATCTTTCTTGGGGACGCATCAACCACCCAGAAGAAGTGGTTCAATTGGATTCTAAAATCAACGTGGTTATTCTTGACTTCGATGATGACAAGAAGAGAATTGCATTGGGCTTGAAGCAGCTTTCTGCTCACCCATGGGATGCATACCAAGACACATTGCAAGTAGGTCAAAAAGTAATAGGTAAAGTCGTTGTTTTGGCTGACTATGGTGCATTTGTTGAAGTAGCTCCTGGTGTTGAAGGATTGATCCACGTTTCTGAAATGTCATGGAGTTCGCACTTGCGTTCTGCTCAAGACTTCTTGAAAGTTGGTCAAGATGTGGAGTGTGTGGTATTGGCTGTAGAAAAAGACGAGCGCAAATTGAGCTTGGGTATGAAGCAATTGACTTCAGATCCATGGGAAGGAATTGAAAGCCGTTTCTCAGTGGGTAGCAAGCATACTGCTAAGGTTCGTGCGTTCACCAACTTTGGTGTATTCTGCGAATTGGCAGAGGGCATCGATGGATTGGTTCACATTTCTGATTTGTCTTGGAGCAAGAAAATCAAGCATCCTTCTGAGTTCTGCGCCATCGGTGACGACATGGAAGTGGTTGTATTGGAATTGGACAAAGAAAGCCGCAAAATCAGCCTGGGCCACAAGCAAATTGAGGAGAACCCATGGGATGTATTTGACGCAACATTTGCTGAAGGTACACGTCACCAAGGAACCATCATCCGCAAAGAAGGTGGACATGTTGTGGTATCATTGCCCTACGGTTTGGAAGGTTTCTGCGTAAGCAAAAACTTGAAGAAAGAAGACGGATCTACTGCCAAAGTAGACGAAACATTGGAGTTTGTTGTTTTGGAGTTCAATAAGAACCAACGCAAGATCAATGTCTCTCACACTTCAACCTTCAAGGCTGACGAACCAGGTGCAGAAGCTCCTAAGAAAGCCCGTGCTCCTAAGAAAGCAGAAGGTGCTGATTCTAGCGCAGTAAAGGCCGTAAACGCTCAAGTAGAGAAGTCAACTTTGGGTGATATCGGTGCATTGGCTGCATTGAAAGAGAAGATGGAAGGCAAAGGAGAATAATCCTAAGTCACCCGTTAATAAGTATTGAAAAGGCTATCCGAAAGGATGGCCTTTTCTTTTACCTTTTCATCAATGAAAAACTACATTGCCACTGCGCTGTCCTTTGGTTTACTCAGCCTGTTTCCACTAATGGGATTCACACAAAAATTTGAAGCTGATTTCTGGACCAAAATAGAATCCGAAGACACCACCGGACTTCTCATGATTGTCAAGCAATGGGAAGCCAAGCACCCCAACGATCCAGAAATGTTTGTTGCTTATGCCAATTACCATGGTAAAAAAGCCTTTAGAGAATTGGTTCAAATGACAACCGAAAAACCCGAAGGTGTGGAGTTCATGGAGTTGACCGACAGCCTTGGCAATCAAGGTGGTTACCTGTACAGCGAAATGATTGTGAACGACAGCAGCGTTCAAACAGCGGTGCGTTATTTGGACAAAGCCATCAGTCTTTTTCCCAATCGTCTGGATTTTAGATTGGGTAAAATTTTCTTGACCCGCGAAAGTGAACATTGGGATTGGATGGAAACCGAAATCGTTTCAACGCTTCAACAATCCATGAAATTGGAACACCGTTGGAAAACGGAACACAACGAAAAAATCAAAGAGGCGCAACCCTTTCTGTATTCCTCTTTGCAAGAAACGTTTTATGTCCTTTTCGAATCAGGACTACCTTATGCTTATGATATCATTGAAAGAAGTTCACGATTGATCATTCAACAGCAAGATCAAAATGTCATTGCCTTATCCAATATCGCGACATGCTTGATGATGAAAGAGAAACACCTGGATGCCCTGACCTATTTGAACAAAGCGTATCAGATTTCTCCCAACGACATCATCATCGTCGGAAATGAAGCTTTTTGCCATTGGCGATTGGGGCATTTTGAGGATGCCAAGCGCTTTTATAAAATCGCCTTAGAAATGGCCAAAGCACAAGACGATGCTGAGCAGGTTTTGTACTATGAAGAGCAAATTCAAGAAATGGATCAGCAGATTGACAACAAATGATTCGTCATTCCATCCTTGTATTTTTCATTTTAATCAATAGCGCAATCCTCGCACAGAGCTTGACATTGGTTGATCTCAACATCCGTTATGACAACCCCGCTGATGGCCAAAACGCATGGAGCAATAGAAAAAAAACAACGCTCAATTGGCTGAAGAATCAAAATGCTGATTTGTATTTCTTTCAAGAGGTCTTGCACCATCAATACCTTGACCTGCAGGAAGAATTGGTGGGCTATGCATCTTATGGTGTGGGTCGTGAAGACGGAAAAGAAAAAGGTGAATACAGCCCAATATTTTACCAATCAAAACGATTTGACCTGATAGAATCCATGACCATTTGGCTATCTCCCACCCTCAACATGCCCAGTAAAGGTTGGGATGCAGCCTGTGAACGAATTGCAACCATTGTGGTATTAAAAGACAAAAAAGACGATCAGCCCTTGCTTTGCATCAATACGCATTGGGACCACATGGGTAAAATTGCTCAAGACAGCAGCGCAGCATTGATCCGCGATTTGCTGTTCGCTCTTCCTGCACGGTATCAAATTGTAGGAGGCGATTTCAATGTTTCACCTCAACATCCAGGAATTCAGGGCCTCTCCCAACAATTGCTCCTCATTGAAACCCATGATCCCAGAAACACCTATCATGGTTTTAACGATGAAATAAAAAATTCCAATGGCCCCATTGATCTGATTTTTTCATCTGCTGCCCTGAAGGCAACAAAATTCCAATATTTCCGTCATTCTTCAGAAGGTCGATTGCTTTCTGACCATGACGCCATTTTGGTTGAATGGACAAAAACAAACCATGACTAATGCTCAATTATAAATGCCGAACCGCGTGAAAAAAAGTTTCTTCATTTCCATTGCCGCTTTAACAGTCTTTGCCATGACTGGATTTTCTTCCATGGCACAATCCGACTCCATTTCCTTGGCATTTGAAAAGTCCAATCTGTCTCGAGAGAGCTTTGAAAATGACCGACCCAATGAAAGTTTGAGGTACATGTTGGAGGCCCATCGGTTGGACCCCAATAACATCATCTACACTTTCGAATCCGGTTTTTTGCAATACCTTCTCAAAGATTACAAAGGGGCCATCCAGACCATGTCTCCGTATGTTCAGCACATTGATGCCATGCCTCCCTTTTTTCAATTTTTGGCCAATGCCTACTTCATGAATGAACAAGTAGAAGAGGCCATCACATTGATGGACATTGCCCTCAGTAAATTCCCAAAGAATGGCATGCTGCATTTGGAAAAGGGAAATATCCTGGCAGAAAGAAAAGAACCAGGACAAGCGCTTTTCTATTATTTGAAAGGCATACAAGCTGAACCCAACTACGCGCTGAATTACTACAAGGCCGCCATGATTTATTTTCAGCAAAATCAATTGGCCGATGGAATATTATTGGGAGAGACATTCATGAATTTGGAAAGAGATTCACCATACACCGAGTACATGAGTGCTGAATTGATGAAGCAATACAAAAAGTCGATTCAAATCAATCTCGACAGCAACTGGACCACGCATTTCTGTCAAATGGATAAACCAGATGATACCGTCCAAAGATCCGCATTAGAAAATCACCCTGCCGTATGTCAGGCTTTCGCTTATTTGGTGCAACAATGCAATCATGACAGCATCTTTCAATTGGATTTGGCTCAATTGTCTGCACTTCGCGAAAACATGCTCGAGCTCTATTATCTGGTTGATCTAAATGAAGTGTACGGAGAACCCATTTTTGAATTTCAACGCGTCATCTTTGAACAGGGACATTTTGAGGCTTATAACCATTGGTTGATGATGTTGGGGAACCCAGAGGAATACAGCCTGTGGAAAGAAAACAATACCGAAAAATGGAGTGCCTTTGTGCAATGGTTCAATCGCTTCCAATTGCAGTTTCCCGAGAATGAATAAGTGGTTGGTCGTCTTTTTATTCTTTGTCGGAAGTGGATTTACCAACTGCCCTGCACAAACAATAGAAACCCAAAAACTGGAATTTCTCATTGGTCACATTCAAGCGTTCCACAAAGGACAATTGGTTCATGACGACCAACAATTCCATCATGTTACAGAATTGCCTTTTCAATTTGAAACAGACAAATCGTGCGCTGTCGATTCATTGCATTTCTTATTGGGGGTTGATAGTTTGCAACATGAAAAAGGAATCATGGACAATGGTCTATCCCCTGCCAACGGCATGTATTGGGCCTGGCAGAGCGGATATATTTTTGTAAAATGGGAAGGTTTTGTGCAGAACGAGAATGAGAAAACCATTCAATCTTTCACTTTTCATTTGGGTGGATTTCAATCTCCTTTTCGTTGTGATCAACGCTGTTCGGTGGTCCTGAAAAAAAGTAAACCGTTGAAAGAAATCCAGTTGTCTTTCCAGCCAACAAAGGAGCTTTATCAATTTGTTTTAGAAAGCGATTTTGAAATCATGTCGCCTCAACCGGTTGCCGTTCAAATGATGAAACTCTTTAGCCAATGCCTCATCGTTCAATAATCTTCATCCTGCTTTTCTTATTTCTGTTATTGGGTTTTACATGGACTTCAACTCACTACCCCATTCCCCAGGGATGGCCAGCGCCATTTTACTCATTTCACGTCAATGCCTACGATACTGCCCAAGTACGATTGGGAAAGTATTTGTTCTATGACCCAATACTTTCTCGCGACAGCACCATCTCTTGCGCCAGTTGTCATTCTTCCTATAGTGCTTTTGCCCATACCGACCACCCCACTTCTCATGGCATCGAGGATCGAAAAGGCATACGCAACGCCCCTGCGCTATTCAATTTGGCTTGGGGCAAAAGCTTCATGTGGGACGGCGCCATTCATCATCTGGATTTCCAGGCCGTTGCGCCCATAACGGGAAAAACGGAGATGGATAACAATCTTGAAAACATTGTCCTAAAAATCAAAAAACAACAACGCTACGTTCAAGCATTCAAAACGGTTTTCCCCAATGAGGAAATCAATGCCAACTTATTGCTGCGTTGCCTGAGTCAATTTCAATTGTCTTTGATTTCGGCACAATCCAAATACGACCTTGTGCAAGACGGAAATGAGGTCATGTCAACACAAGAAAAACACGGGCAAAGTCTATTCCATAAGCATTGCGCCAACTGCCACACCGCGCCTCTTTTCACGAATCAGGAATTGATGTATTCCAAATTCCCGAACAATGCGCGAATCGATTCCGGAAAATTCAGCATCACCCATTTGGCCAAGGACACGTTCTTATTCAAAGTTCCCTCCTTAAGAAATCTATCCTTCACCTACCCCTATTTTCATGATGGGCATCAACCACAATTGCGCGCAGCCATTAGAGAGCATGGAACAACGATACATGCGCCATACCAAATGAGTGAAGATGAAATCAGCTCGCTGATTTCCTTCTTGAAAACCTTGGATGATCCCACTTTTGTTTTCAATGCTGACCATCAATTTCCAAAAACTTTCTTTCGCCATTAATCGTTAGCTTTGACCATGCAACTGAACGAATTACTCCAAATTGAAAACCAAGCCATTCAATTGGTCAAGAGAACAGGTCAATGGATGTTGGAACAGCGTGTCAAGCCCATGGATATTGAAATCAAAACGCCCAACAACTTGGTCAGCTTTGTGGACAAGGAAAGCGAGCGGCAATTGGTGGCTGGTTTATCTGAAATCTTTCCCTTGGCGGGATTCATTGCTGAAGAAGGAACCGGTGAGCGGGCAGAGATTTGGAATTGGGTGATTGATCCTTTGGATGGCACCACCAATTTTTTACATGGTGTTCCCATCTGGTGCATCAGTGTTGCACTTTGTTACAACCAACAAGCCGTCATTGGAATCATTTACGA
>JBDKGG010000076.1:0-4311 GCA_039798325.1 Bacteroidota bacterium | reverse complement strand
ATGATCTCATGAAAATCACAGTCTTTACGGATGTAACTTTGAAAACCGCTGCGCAAAGCCCCTACCATAACAGCACCACTCTCATTACCGGTTATAGCAATCCATTTTAGACTAGGGGACTTTCTTAGCCAACGATTCACATTGTTTAATGTAAATCCCAATGCGGTATAGTCCATCAAAATGACGTCTATCTCAAACACAGAAAGCGCATCATTCAACTCAAAATCATTGGTGACCTCAGCTACAATTTGATAATCCTTTGATTGTGTCAATACACTTCTTAATCCGGCACGAACCAAAAAATTATCGTCAGCTATTAACACATTAATCATGCTGCAAATATAGACATGGATCAACTTATCAATAATCATTCTAAATAAATTTTTCAGTTAGCCTTATCAAAAGCTACTAAAAGGTTGTTATTTTGCCTGGTGCATCAACATTCTAGCATCAATAAAATCATTCAATTATTTAAATGGACATCCATCGCATCGATGCTATGGATTCCAGCATTGTTTGTTACCAATAAAAGTTTATGGGTCGATGAATTGCTTTTGGCGCTGAACTTCATTGAGCAGGACTGGAGTCATCTTTTGCATCCTCTAGACTATCGACAAATGGCACCAATAGGCTTTCTATTGGCTACAAAATGTTTTGCCATCCTTTTTGATAACCAAGATTTTGCATTTAAAATATTGCCCGCATTTGCTTGGTTTGCTTCTTGGTTCTTATTCAAAAAAACGCTAGAGTTCTTCAAAGTATCATCCCTAATCCTTTGGGGAACAATGGCCTTATTTTCATCCAATTTCATACTGCTCAGTTATTCATACGAATTCAAACAATACAGCACGGATGTCTTTTTTTCACTGACCATTTACTACTTCTACCTCCTTATCCAAGATAAAAAACAAATTCTTCCTTGGCTGAAATTTGGATTCATTTTAGGCATCTCAATTCTATTTTCGAACATCGCAATTGTCATCATGGCTGCCTTGGCCTTGATTGCTTTCATTTCAGATGGGAAAAAGTTTTTCTCATCGTTTTTTTTCAAAACTTTGATCTTTCAAGCCATTATTTTTCTTCTTTACTACACTAAATTTCTTTACCAACATCCAACTGAAGGGTATATGCTCCAATATTGGAAAAGTAAAAATGCTTTTTTTCCTTCTCCCAACGGATTTTCATTTTTAATACATAAAACTCAAATCATCCTGAACATAGTATTTAACAACAAATACATAGGATTGCTAATCATCCTTATCTCCACATCAACCTTTTTTGTAAAAGGCAAATTCTCCTTTTTCAGGCTGCAAAACATTTCTTTCATCATCCTATTCTCACACCTGATTTTGAGCGCATTGAACAAGTACCCTTTCGAGAACCGATTTATCCTTTACATCATACCATTCATTCTCATATCCCTCGCTTGCGGATTCTACAAAACGGAAGAGTCTATTTTCTTTGATAAAAAGAAACATTTTATTTTTAGTGTTGTAACATCGGCATCCCTTTTATTGGCTATTATTTATGGTCAAATGAAAAATATCCAGGACCTTCTTAACCCAAAAGAAGACATTAAATCCTTGATGGCTGAAATTGAAAACAGATCTGAATCAATTGACTATTTATATATAAGTGAAGGTGCTGAGGTAGGCTTTTTGTATTATCGCCATTTTTATCCTAAAACAATGCAACTCTCATTTGGATTGGCGAACAGCTCAACTTCACTTCCTTTTTCAAACAAAAATTTCTCAAACATCACATTACTGCTTTCGCACTATTCACCTTTCGATACCAAAGAACAAGACTTTGAAAATAAAGCCTTATTAGATGCAAAGCGAAACGGTTATGATTGCAGCAACAAAATAACCAGCGAAAGAAGTGTGGTGATTTTGTGCAAAAAAAAACTATTCCCTTAATAGAGAATAGTTTTGGTATTTCTAGAAATCCTTTACAAAAGTAATTTCATTAAAACTCAAATTTATATTGTGTCACCTCCGATTGATAAGTATAATCCAACCACAAATCTTTATTAGACAAACGAACAATTCGCATGGCATCACGGTATCCATCAGCGTCCTTCATAATTAAAGAGTCATCTTTGAATTCCCAAGTAAAATTTGAAGACTCCATTGTGGTCTCACCAGGGAAAATTTCTTTCATAACCCCTGACCCACTCTTTTCAAAAGACAAGCGAATGTCGTAACCAGATGGAAGCGTTGGCTCTCCGGCGTCGGTTGTTGAACCATTCACTGTTATTTCTTTGATTTTCCAATCACCTGCCAAACGAGACTTCTTGGATCGCAAACTAAAACCTGGACCTTCTTCATAACGTCCGCAAGAAGCCATGAGCATTAAGCCCGCGCCCAAAATAAATAAACCTTTTTTCATATACATAATTTTTAATGTTTACTCAAAGCTAAAAGAATCCCATGCCTTGGAGCCCGTTGTTCAAAAGACCAACAGCATATTGGTACTAATGGAGTATAAAAAAAAAGCCGCTTCATTAGCGGCTTTTCCTTTTGAACAGTTTAACTTATTCCTGTTCAAATTTGTACACCCACTTTTCTGTGCTATCGGTTTCGTCGATCCAAAACTCAGAATTCGTTAAACGCACAATGTGCAAACCCTCTCGGTCTTCAATGTTGTCATCTCCCAATGATTTGGTAATCAAAGAATCGTCTTTGAACTCCCAAGTTCCATTGTTGGAGTAATTTGTTGCTGAATTCAAATACTTTTCAGTAAACGTGAATTTTCCATCTTTGGTAAAATCAAACAGCATTTCGTAAGAGGCATCCAATAAAGGCTGACCATTGTAACTGGTTGAGCCATTGACCGTAATTTCTTTCAACTTCCAATTTCCTGATAAACGGGCTTTCTTAGATCGCAAAGTAAAGCCTGGTCCTTCCTCAAACTTTCCGCAAGAAGCCATGAGCATTAAGCCCGCGCCCAAAATAAATAAACCTTTTTTCATATACATAATTTTTAATGTTTACTCAAAGCTAAAAGAATCCCATCCCTTGAAGCCCTTTGTTCAAAAGACTAGCAGCAAATTGGTACTAATGGAGTAAAAAAAAGGAGCCCCAAGGGCTCCTTTTCAATATTCTATTTATTTCTATTACTTAAACGCATCAAAACCGGTTACATCCATTCCTGTGATCAACAAGTGAATGTCGTGGGTTCCTTCGTAAGTAATAACAGACTCTAAATTCATGCTGTGGCGCATCAACGGATACTCATTGGTAATGCCCATTCCACCCAACATTTGACGCGCTTCGCGGGCAATGTTGATGGCCATGTCTACGTTGTTTCTTTTGGCCATAGAAATTTGTGCTGAAGTGGCTTTGCCTTCATTGCGCAATTGTCCTAGACGGAAAGTCAACAATTGGGCTTTGGTGATCTCTGTAATCATTTCCGCCAACTTCTTTTGTTGCAATTGGAAAGCACCGATGGGCTTACCGAATTGAATGCGCTCTTTGGAGTAACGCAAAGCCGTATCATAACAATCCAAAGCAGCACCAATGGCTCCCCAAGCTATACCAAAACGAGCCGAATCCAAACAGCTCAATGGCGCTCCTAGTCCACTTCGGCCAGGCAATAAGTTTTCTTTGGGAACTTTGACATTATCAAAAATCAATTCTCCAGTATCTGAAGCACGCAAGCTCCATTTTCCATGCATGGTTGGCGTCGAAAAACCTTCCATTCCGCGCTCAACAATCAATCCATGAATGCGTCCTTCCTCATTCTTGGCCCAAACCACTGCTACTTGCGCAAAAGGAGCGTTTGAAATCCACATCTTGGCTCCGTTCAACAAGTAATGGTCTCCCATGTCTTTGAAGTTGGTGACCATACCGCCGGGATTTGAACCATGGTCAGGCTCAGTCAAACCAAAACAACCCATCCACTCGCCAGAGGCCAGCTTGGGCAAGTACTTTTGACGTTGTTCTTCTGATCCATATTTGAAAATGGGATACATGACCAAAGAAGATTGAACGGATGCGGTAGAACGAAGTCCACTGTCGCATCTTTCCAACTCTTGCATGATGATGCCGTAGGAGATGTGATCCAAGCCCGCTCCACCATATTCCTCTGGAATATAAGGACCAAAAGCGCCAATGGAGGCCAAACCAGGCAACAAGTGCTTGGGGAATTGACACTTCTCTGCAGCCTCTTCGATAATCGGAGAAACTTCCTTTTTAACCCATGCGCGCGCCGCGTCACGAACCAACTTGTGTTCATCTGTCAACAACTCATCCATCATGTAGTAGTCGTGACCTTGGTATAAATCTGTTCTCATTGCATTGATGATTT
>JBDKGG010000075.1:0-7541 GCA_039798325.1 Bacteroidota bacterium | reverse complement strand
TGGTGGCCGCATCCATTGGCATGTACCCCATCACTGAGATAAGCGCCGACGCTTGGGCCAACTACTTCGTTCAAGATGGCGTTTTCTGGGAATTCTTGGCCTATTGTGCAGGAACAGGCGGAAGCATATTGATCATAGGTTCTGCCGCTGGGGTTGCCGTTATGGGATTGGAAAAAATCGACTTCGGTTGGTACCTGAAAAAAATCAGCCTTTGGGCATTGATCGGATACCTGAGTGGCGGATTGGTGTACATCCTCATGCATGTCTAGTTTCAACCAAACACGTTGAATAACTCTTGGAATATTTTTTAAGGACATAACAAAAACCGCTCATCTTCGTTCAGCATAAAAGAACGAACATGATTTTGACCTCCATTTTTCTACAAGCTGCAGTAAATCTTCCTGATGCAACTGCACCGCACAACACGACAATCGCTGAAACGCTTTTGCATCAATTGGCCACTGGCTGGTACATATACGTGCCTCAGTTGTTCATGAGTGTATTGAGTGTGTACATCATCATCGACCGTTGGATAGCCACCAAAAAAGCATTGAAAGGCCAAGCCAACTTCCTTCCCCGTATCAAAGAATTCATATACGCCGGGAAAATTGACATGGCCAAAGACTTGGCCAAAAACATGGACACACCAGAGGGCAATATCATCCACAAGGGATTGAGCAGAATTGGCAAGCCTGTCAATGACATCAAGAAGGCCATTGAAAATGTGGGCAAGCAGGAAACGGCAAAATTGGAAAAGAACGTTATTGTCCTAGCGACCATCGCTGGTGTGGCTCCAGTATTCGGTTTCTTGGGAACCGTCTTCGGTGTAATCACCATCTTCAAAGACATTGCTGAAGCAGGTTCGCTTCAAATCAGCACGGTTTCAGAGGGTTTGTACTTAAAAATGATTTCATCGGCCGTGGGTTTGATCGTATTCATGATTGCGCACATTGGTTATAACTTAATGATTTCAAGAATCAATAAAGTCGTCAACAAGATGGAGGCCCATGCCATCGAGTTTTTGGATATCCTTGAAGAACCAACCCACTAATCAATATGGATTTTGGAAGAAAAAATAAGGTTCATGTAGAACCTGCGATGTCGGCACTATCCGATATCATCTTCATGCTGTTGATCTTCTTCATCATTGCCAGTACTTTGGCGGTGAACGGAGAGGCGGTCAATCTTCCCAAAACCAGCACGGGTCAACCCTCTGTGGGAAGCACCACCGTCACCATCACCAAAGATTTGGTGTATTCATTGAACAATGAAGTGATTCAAAAAGAACAGCTCAAAGATCGTTTGCAAAGCTATTTCTTTGGTCGCCCTCAAGAGAAGCGCACCGTCATTCTCAACGTGGATCGCGATGTTCCAACCGGAGAGACCATTGAACTATTTTCAACGTTGAAGGTACTGCACTGTGAACCCGTAATTGCAACACAAACACCCAAGGCAGAGTAATGATTCAGAAGTACGCACCCTTTGTTGGCACCTTGATTTTTCACAGCATCCTTTTTGGGTTGCTCATCATGGGCATGCGAAGTTGTACCAAATTACCACCCATTGAGCCCGTGCAATATGAAAGCATTAGCCTAGCCGCATTGGGCGATTTTGAACCCGGAGAAGGAGAATATGTCGATTTAGGAGCAGAAAGCGCTGCTATGGAAGCTGCCAGTGGTGATGTCAATGAGATCATCGATGACGCCCAATCCCAAGTGACTGCGAAAGGGGACGATACCCCTACCCAAACCAACAATACCAACGCGGATCCCAATCCACAACCTACTGCCCAAGAGCAACAGCAAAATGCGCAGAAGAACAAAATCAACAAACTGTTTGATAAAGGAAAGAACACTTCAGCTGGAGATACTCCAGGAGGTACAGGCATCGAAGGCAATCCAGATGGAGCTCTGGGTGGGAAGGGCATCTTTGGTGGATCTGGTGGTGAAGGGAAATGGAGTTTGAAAGGCCGAGGCATGAAGTCGGCACCCAGTCTTGAAAAAAAGCCCGACTTTGAAGGTACCATTTACTTGAACATCACGGTGGACAGCGAGGGGAAAGTGACCAGTGCTACCGTGGATCCTGTGCAATCCAAAGTGTCTGCCGAGGGATTCAAACAACTCTCAGAATTGGCCAAAGAAGCCGCGTTCAAAGCCCGATTCACCACGCTAGCCAACAGCAAAAAACAAGTAGGCTCGATTGTGATTTCGTTCAAATTGAAATGACCTACCCAGAAGCCCTTCAATTTTTATTTGACCAACTTCCCATGTTTCACCGCGTGGGTGCCGCGGCCTATAAACCGTCATTGGACAATACCATCGCACTATGCGAATGGCTGAATCATCCCGAAAAAAAAATCAAAACCATTCATGTCGGTGGAACCAACGGAAAGGGATCAACCTCCTCTTTGATTGCCTCCACCTTGCAAAGCGCTGGATACCGAGTTGGTTTATACACCAGCCCACACTTGATTGACTTTAGGGAACGCATCAAAATCAATGGTGAATGGATTAAAACAGAATTCATTTCTGATTTTGTTACAAAATACAAAAAATGGAACCATGCGCAACTGCAACCTTCATTTTTTGAACTCACGTTTGCCATGGCCATGGACTACTTTCAACACGAGCGGGTAGATTATGCCGTGATAGAAGTGGGCATGGGAGGACGACTGGATAGCACCAATGTCATTTCTCCCATCCACTGTGTCATCACCAATGTATCCAAGGATCACATGCAGTTTTTGGGGGATACCATTCCAAAAATTGCCCAAGAAAAAGCAGGGATCCTCAAGCCACAAACCCCCGTAACTTTTGGCCCCATGAGAGAAGAGGCACTTGTTGTATTTAAGAACAAAGCCATTGAACTCGATATTCCTTTTGAAGTAGCTGCCATTCAACCCACATTTGACAGTCCATTAAGTGGAGCCTGTCAGGAAGAAAACAAATCCACCGCTTACACCGCACTCGAATCGCTCAAAAAACAAATTCCAGGATTGACCGATGATCACATGCAAAAAGGCTTTGCCGATGTCATTCAAAATACTGGAATCAGCGGCCGATTTCAAACCCTTTCTGAAAATCCAAAAACCATTGTGGATGTGGGGCACAATGAGGACGGATTAAAATTTGTTTTTTCAGAAATAGCCCAGATACCGCATCAGGATCTTCATATTGTTTTGGGAATGGTGAATGACAAAGACGTAGAGAATATTCTCACGCTATTTCCAACTGCTGCCCAATATTATTTTTGCAAAGCCAATATTCCCAGGGGAATGGATGCAAAAGAACTTTGTCTTAAAGCACAATCCAAAAATCTAAATGGACAGGTCTTTGACAGTGTGGCTTCAGCCTATACGTGTGCACAAAACCAGGCGCAAGCGCAAGACCTTGTCTTGGTGACAGGATCTTTCTTTACCGTAGCAGAGGTACTCAACATCAAGCATTGAATGCCTTCCAACCTTGCGCACGCAAGGGGATGGCCTCATTGCCACGAGTAATGATGCGTGGACCACTGACTTGTTCCGTCATGTGACCAATAACTGTAAAGTGAGGACTGCCCTTAATTTTTTCGTAATCCGATTGTGCAATGGTGAACAACAATTCATAATCCTCACCGCCATTCAGCGCGCAAGTGGTAGCATCCAAATTGAACTCCTCAGCAGCCTGTTGTACTTCTGGAGAGACCGGTATTTTGGATTCGTACAAGTCACAACCCAATCCACTTTGCGTGCACAAATGCATGATTTCAGAAGACAATCCATCTGAAATATCAATCATTGCGGTTGGTACTACTTTCAAATCTGACAAGAACTGAATCGCATCCACTCTGGCCTCGGGCTTCAATTGTCTTTGCAAAACATAATCAAATCCGGTGAGCTCAGGTTGAATCGAAGGTGTCGCCTTGTAAACTTCTTTCTCGCGTTCCAATACCTGCAATCCCAAATACGCTGCGCCCAAATCTCCTGTGACCACCAATAGGTCATTCAACTTTGCTCCAGAACGGTAAGCCACGTTCTCTGGAAGGACCTCTCCAATGGCCGTAATGGACAAGGTCATGCCGTGCAGCGCCGTAGAAGTATCTCCACCGATCAAATCCACCCCATATTTCTCGCAAGCAATTTGCATCCCGGCATACAGCTCCTCAATGGCTTCCAGTGAAAAACGATTGCTCACTGCAAAACTGACCGTTACATATTTGGGAATCGCATTCATGGCGCACACATCACTCACATTCACCGCAATGGCCTTGTAACCCAAATGTTTCAATGGGGTGTACATCAAGTCAAAATGTACGCCTTCTACCAATAAGTCTGTTGTCACCACTTGATCGGTCACCCCACCAGTAGCAATCACAGCGGCATCGTCCCCCACTCCTTTCAAAGTGGTTTCATGCTGTGGCACAAAATATTGGGTAAGGTGATTGATCAATTCAAACTCACCAAGGCTATCTAACTCAGTACGATTTTCCATGAAGCAAAGATACTACGATTGTGTGGGACGAATTCCTTTCAAATTCATTTGAACCGATATCCGTCCATTGTATTCATTGATTTCCAAAGCACACAACACATCCACCGGTCCGGCCAAAATCATGTCGATTTCTTGGGCCATATTGAAACCGATGGCGTCCAAATATTTGCCGTTATTGCCTTGTCGGAACGCACACTTCAAATGTTTGCCATCCCCACCAATTTGACGTGGAGGAAAAGCATTGGTTAATCCACGAAAGAGAAAAACTGGAGCCATATTGTCAGGACCGCAAGGAGCAAATCCGTTCAATGCCCTCACCCAATCAATATTCACTTCGTGCATTTCCAATTCGATGTCATACAATACAACAGGAACTGGACGAACATCTTGCAGCGATTGGCGAACCACCTCATTGAACTTTGTTCTAAAAGTCAACAGATTTTCCTCTTTCAAACTCATGCCCGCAGCCATGGTGTGTCCACCAAACTGCACCAACTCTTCTTTGCAAGCTTCCAATGCGGCATAGATGTCTACTCCTTCTATCGAACGGGCGCTGCCGGCCCATAGGTCGTGGCTCTTGGTGAAAACGATGGTTGGGCGATAATGTTTTTCCAATACCCGAGAAGCCACGATACCAATCACTCCCTTTAACCAACGCTCGTCCCAAAGTACATTCACAAAGGCATCGGCATTAAAAGGATCGCTGTCCCATTTCTCCAATGCTTCCGCGGTGACGGTTTGATCAATGCTTCTCCTGGATTTGTTGTACTCTTCAATCTGAGCGGCCATGCTGGACACCTCTGCAGGGTCTTTGGCCAGCAGCAAGGCTACTGCCGCATTTCCTGAGGCAATTCTTCCAGCCGCGTTGATGCGGGGAGCCAATAAGAAAACAATATCACTCACGGACCATGTTCGATCTTTGGCGCCAGAAAAAGCAATTAAGCCTTTAAGACCTGGACGCATATTCTGCTGCATCAATTGCAAGCCTTTGGCCACCAAAGCCCTGTTCTCATCGATCATCGGAACAATATCCGCACACGCTGCGACGGCCACCAAATCAATGGTGGTACTCACCCATTCCAACGGCCAACCCTTGGTCTGTGCGCAGGCTTGCATCAACTTGTACCCCACAGCACAACCACTTAAACCCTGAAAGGGATAGGAGCAGTCTTTTCTTTTGGGATTCAAAACCGCATTGGCGGCAGGTAAAATATCCGGTTCATGGTGATCACATACTATCACATCGATTCCAGCCTGTCGGCACTGAGCGATGCGGGGACCATCTTTGGTGCCGCAATCCAAAGTAATGATCAATTGTACTCCTTCTTGAATCGCCCATTGGGCGCCTGTCTCCGAAAAACCATACCCTTCCTCATATCGATCTGGTATGTAGGAGACGCAATTGGCCTGGACTTGGTTCAGTACCGACATCACCAAGGCTACGGAACAAGTTCCATCCACATCATAGTCCCCAAAAACCAAAATCTTGGACCCTCGATCCAAATGATCCAATAACAAGGCTACAGCCTTGTCCATGTCCTTCATCAAAAAGGGATTGTGCTCCACCAAACCCAAAGGATGGGAAAAAACCTCCCAATTTTCAATGCCTCGAGCGGCGAGCAACCGAACCAAAGGAGCGGCATCCAATGTGGCCAATGCTGCTGACGGTCTTCTATTCCATATCATGGGGCAAAGGTGACGCTTTCAATTCAACAGAACAAATCTTGCATAACAAACACATATTTCGTCAGGATTTGCAACCTAATCGATCGCCCTATAGTCTTTTTTACTATATTGCACAACCGAAAGCCAAATTAAGAAATGAAAACAACCCATTATTTCTCTTTATTCGTTTCAGCGATGGTCTCGTTATTATTACTAACGGGCTGCCCCAATCCTGACAATAAAATTCCCGCCAATTGCTTTGACGGCATCCTGAATAACAACGAGCAAATGATCGACTGTGGCGGTCCTTGTGAAGAGTGTGACCACTGTGTAGATGGTATCTTCCAACCCGATTTGGGCGAGACTTGGTTGGATTGTGGCGGTGAGTGCGGTGCTTGTGATCCTTGCGCCAACGGTATCCAAGACAGCTTGGAAATGGGTGGTGATGAAACTGGTGTCGATTGCGGTGGAACCAGCTGCGGGCCTTGTGCTGACCTTTGCGGTGACGGATTATTGAACGGTAACGAAACTCAAATCGATTGTGATGACACCGCTTATGTGGACGTAGATGGAAACAACTACTATAACCTAGGAGATATCTACACTGGTAACTGCCAAATCTGCCCAACTTGTATCGATGAAATCATGAATGGAAATGAGGTAGGTGTCGATTGTGGTGGATCCATGTGCAGCCCTTGTGCTACGGATGGTAACTGTACCAATGGTGTGGTTGATGGAAACGAGTTCTGGACCGACTGCGGAGGAAGCACTTGTCCTTATTGCGACTCCATCTTGGATTGGAGTGCAGGTGCCACGGCCTATACTTCACTGAGCTTCATCAAAACCTTCACAGGTTACAGCTTTGATGTCACTGGAACTACCTTGACCAGTCAAATGTTGAACATCAAATGCGCAGAACCTGCTGCAGGATGGTTACCAGGAACAGTGATTTCAATGAACCCGAGCACCACTGACCAAATTGCTTATACCAACAATGGCGTGGTTTATTCTACACTCATCAATGGAGCTTCAGGTTCATTCACCTTGGTCAAATTTGACGCACCTGCTACTGCCGATGCTTATATCCGTGGTACATTCAGTGGAACGCTCAAGTCCAACACAGGTGCTACCATGACCATCTCCAATGGTTTGATTCAAGTCAGATATCAATAACAGAGATAAAACATTAGAAAAAGGGACTTCACAGTCCCTTTTTTATTGCGCTATACCTTGGCTTTTTTCAAACTCAGTTCTTTCTGGCCCTGAGCATTTCACGCTTTCCCGGAGGTCCCGCCAATCTTTCCGTGACAAATCCTGCTTGCTGCAAATTTCTTCTCACCTCCCCCTTGGCGCAATAACTCACCCAGATGCCTCCAGGCTTCAGACAATCGTAACATTTTTGAA
>JBDKGG010000074.1:0-10341 GCA_039798325.1 Bacteroidota bacterium | reverse complement strand
TGGAATGGAGTGTGACGTCCACCTTCTTCTTTCTTCAATACATAGATCTCAGCTTTGAAATCAGTGTGAGGAGTGATTGAACCTGGAGCAGCGATAACCATACCACGACGGATATCAGACTTATCTACACCACGCAACAACAAACCTACGTTGTCACCAGCCTCTCCACGATCCAAGATCTTACGGAACATCTCAACCCCTGTACAAGTTGACTTCAACTTCTCAGAATTGAAACCGATGATATCAACCTCGTTACCAGTGTTGATTACACCACGCTCGATACGACCAGTTGCAACAGTACCACGACCAGTGATGGTGAATACGTCTTCAACTGACATCAAGAAAGGCTTCTCAACTTCACGAGGAGGAATTGGAATCCAAGTATCAACTGCATCCATCAATTCCATCAACTTAGCTACCCAAGATGGCTCACCGTTCAATGCACCCAAAGCAGAACCACGGATGATTGGTGTGTTGTCTCCATCATACTCATAGAAAGACAACAACTCACGGATTTCCATTTCAACCAAATCCAACAACTCAGCATCGTCAACCATATCCACTTTGTTCATGAATACAACGATACGAGGAACACCTACCTGACGACCCAACAAGATATGCTCACGAGTTTGTGGCATAGGACCGTCTGTAGCAGCTACAACCAAGATAGCTCCGTCCATTTGAGCAGCACCAGTAACCATGTTCTTCACGTAGTCAGCGTGACCTGGACAGTCAACGTGAGCATAGTGACGATTAGCCGTAGAATACTCTACGTGAGCAGTGTTAATGGTGATACCACGCTCCTTTTCTTCTGGAGCGTTATCGATTGAAGCGAAATCACGCTTCTCTGACAAACCTGCGTTAGCCAATACAGTTGTAATGGCAGCAGTCAAGGTAGTTTTACCGTGGTCAACGTGACCAATCGTTCCAATGTTCACGTGGGGTTTGGAACGGTCGAAATTTTCTTTAGCCATAGCCGTTTTTTTTAATGTTTAATTATCGCGTTTTTAAATTGCCGTTTTCAAAAGATTGACTTTGAAATATAGTTCGTTTTTGAAGTGAGCCGTTGACGGGAATTGAACCCGTGACCTCTTCCTTACCAAGGAAGTGCTCTACCCCTGAGCTACAACGGCTTTTCTCAGTTAAACTGAAAAAAACAAAGAGCGGGAGACGAGGCTCGAACTCGCGACATTTAGCTTGGAAGGCTAATGCTCTACCAACTGAGCTACTCCCGCTTTTAATTCTGTCCAAGAGATAGAGTGGGGAGAACAGGATTCGAACCTGTGAAGGTGTACACCAACAGATTTACAGTCTGTCCTCGTTGGCCGCTTGAGTATCTCCCCAGTGTGAAATGGAGCCGGTGGAGGGATTCGAACCCCCGACCAGCTGATTACAAATCAGCTGCTCTGGCCAGCTGAGCTACACCGGCATTCAACACTTTAAAAACGATCTATATTTCAAAGAACCTCCCTCGATGCAAAATCAAGGGGTGCAAATGTAATCATATTTTTTGTTTGTACAAACTTCCAAGTAATTTTTTTTTAATCATTTCTTGGATGCAATTTTTCATGCATTTGTTTCAGCTTGGAAATACTAACATGCGTGTACACTTGTGTGGCTGCCAAACTGCTGTGTCCCAAGATTTCTTTGATCACATTCAGGTCCGCTCCCTCATTCAACATTTGCGTCGCAAAGGTATGGCGCAACAGATGCGGACTCTTTTTTTGCTTGGTGGTCACCGGCCCCAAAATCCCCTTCACCAATGGATAAATTTTCCCAGGAGTCAAAGGTTTTCCATCCATTCCCAAAAACAAATACTCCTGATTCCAATCCTGTCCTTTTTCCTTTTGAAAATATTCCCTTTGATCATGAACAAACGCCTCAAGTCTTTTCATCAAATCTGCATTTATGGGAACGATTCGCATCTTATTGCGCTTTCCCAATACTTTTATCTGACTATTGTACTTGTCGATATCATGGTGTTTTAATCCCATTAACTCTGCCCTTCGCAAGCCCGTTTCATACAGAAATTGAACGATCATTTGGGCCAAATAATCTTTGAAATGATCCAGATGCGCATTTGAATACAATTGTTCGGTTTGCTGCTGCTCCAAATACTCGGGTAAACGCTTTTTCAATTTGGGTTTCTTTATCCCTTTGACCGGATTGTGATCAGCCCAACCTCTCTTATTGGCGTAACGAAAATAACCACTTACACTGGCCAGTTTTCTGTGTAGGCTAGACACTTCAATGTCCTGATCCATCCATTGCGCAATCCATTGACGTACCATAGACGACTTGATGGCATGATCATCTCCTGAAAACCCCAACTCATTCAAAAAAACTTCAAATTGACGCAAATCACGCACATAAGCCTCAACCGTATGGGAAGACTGGTGTCTTTCAACCTCCAAATATTGTTTGAATGCTTCGATTTGCATAATAAAAAAAGGGTAAGCAATGCTTACCCTCAAATATAATACATTTCAAGAACTATAGTTCTTCAGATTTCATTTTAGCAACGTAAACCGCATGCTTGATTTCTTCTCTGCGCTTTACACTGAACTTGGTGTACTGCTGACGAGCTCTTAATTCTTTCACAACACCTGTCTTTTCAAATTTCTTTTTGAACTTCTTGAGTGCTCTATCGATGCTTTCGCCTTCTTTAACGGGTATAATTAACATGCTTGTTTTTTTTGAGAGTGCAAATATAGAAAAGGATTTTACAAATCCAAATTTTTTTTATTCTAATATGGCATCAATGGCGTGAGACATCTTTCGATCGCGATCAGTGACCATGTCAGTCCCTTCCGTAGTGGACAATTCTATGCGCACATAATTGTATGCGTTGAACCAATTGGGATGATGATCCATACGCTCTGCGATCAGCGCCACACGGGTCATGAAGGTAAATGCCTCCTGAAAATCCTTGAATCTAAATTCACGGACCAATTTATTATCAATTTCTCTCCACATCATTGAAAGATTTAGTCAAATATACATTTTTTAATGATTTCCAAGTATTTTTTGTCTGTTAACGAATCCCAAAGTTTATACTTTCGCCTTATGAATCGTATTTGCAATCTAGGTATTGTTCCGATGCGCGCAGAGCCCAGTGACAAAAGTGAACAAATCAGCCAGCTCTTATTCGGCGAACCGTTTATTGTTCTAGAATCACTTGACAAATGGTCTCGCATTACTACTACCTCGGATAGTTATGTAGGTTTCATTGACAACAAACAATTGGGATTGGATGAGGTTCAAAAAGTCCAACACCCTCCCCTACCCGCTCCCATCTTTCGTGAGGGACGATTTTATCCCGCTGGCTGTTTTGTCGATTTTTCTGATGAATTTTCCCCTTGGACGGATGTAGAGACCTGCGCCAATTCATTCCTAGGAACTCCCTATTTGTGGGGAGGCCGAACCCACGCGGGAATCGATTGTTCTGGATTCACCCAAGTCGTTTTTCGTTTGATGGGCAAAGCTCTACCCAGAGATGCCTATCAGCAGGCCGAATGCGGCGAGACCATTTCATTCATTGAAGAAACTGAAACCGGAGATGTTGCTTTTTTTGACAACGCCGAAGGAAAAATCATCCATGTTGGCATTATCCTGAAAAAGCAAGGAGAACATTTCCCTTCAATCATCCACGCCTCTGGTGAAGTCCGCATCGACACGCTGGATAACGAAGGCATAAAAAAAGAAAACGGTGAGCAATCCCACCGTTTAAGAGTCATCAAAAGAATGTAACCAACCTTTTAAGGTTTTATGGTGTAAAACTGACAAGCCAATCCTCCCATGATGGCCAAAGTCAATGCCCAATAGCCGACGTGAATAAAAATATATTTGAAGGTCTTCTTTTCAAATAGGGCATTGAGACCAATAATGGGAAATACAAAAAACAAAGCCGTAATTGTACCATGTAGCGCACCGTGTTTAAAAGTGCGAAACTTGCCACCATATTGCTGAACAAAATCTTGGTAGAATTGCTGCACAACTGAACCTTCTTGACCAAATCCCTCCGTTCCGTTCAAAGTCGAAGCCATATGAAACTGATGAATGACCAATGAAGGCATGAAAAACATTATCATAACACCGAATAAATAGGAAAAAAGAAAAATCTTGCCAAGCCCTGTGGGTTGCGAACCATCATCCACAAAACCAATTTCCCTTTTCCAGGCTTTACCTAATGCTTTATCACTGTACCAAATAAAACCGATTAATAATGGAGTTAATCCCCCAACAACAGTCAATATCAAATTATTCATGATGATTATTTTCGAGCAATTTACTGATAGTACTTCATGATTACAAGTTCAAATACAAAGAAAAAGTAATGGATCTTGGATTACCTGGCAACAAGCCTGGGCCAGGATATCCTCCTGAACGACGGGTTGCATACTTTTCATTTGTGAGATTATTGACATTGATCTGTGCTTGAACGGATTTGTTGAAGTTGTATTTTAATGAAACGTCCATCAATTGATAAGCAGGCAACTTTCCATTGGTTGCTTTGGCATCGCTGTTGATGGTATTCAAAGCATCTGTGTACAAAGAAGATACCCAATTGGAGGTCATTTGGATAGTGGTCTTCTTGTATGATCCATTGATACCCGCACGGTGAATATAGCTTGGGGCATACTCCACAAAGTTTCCTGAACGACTCTTTGATACATCGGTAATGGATGGATCATTCCACGAGGTGTATTTCACCTCCATCACAGAAAGAGCTGCCCAAATATTGAGGGACCAATGTTTATTGGGTAAGCTCACGCGATAATCCAGCAATGCCTCTACACCTTTGCTCATAGCATCACCAATGTTGGTCACATATCGGACACTATTCATCGAATAGTTACCAATTTTATTGGCATACAAAGTATAATAACCTCCCAATTGATAATGCAATCGGTTTTTCCAGATTTTACCGCGTACAAAAGCATCCAAATTATACCCCTGCGCATCCTTCAAATTGGGATCAATGACATCTGTAGTAGCTGCTGGCGTTAATTCAGAAAACAAGGCCGGACGGAAAGATTTGTTGTAATTCAATACCACCTCATTGTCCTGATTCAAATGGTATTCAACAGCTGCCCCATAAAGGAGTACGTTGCGGTTCTTTTGTTGGCGGCTCACCTCATAGGTGGAGCTGTATTTGCCCTCCACCGTATTTTCCATGTACTCATAGCGCATACCTGGGATGAATTTCAAATCACCCCATTGAAGAATCAATTCAGAAAAGGCGGCAACATTGGTGGAAGTAAAATTCAAATCTCTTCCAAACTTCCCACCTTCAATTAGATTGAAATCGGCATCAGACCCATTGCTCCCGTCGCCAAGTTGATTGCGATCTGTAAATCCTTTGAAACCGCGGACTCCACTGCTCAAAGTGATGGCCTGATTAAAAAATTGCGAGTAACGAGACTCAAAAGTCATATTGTTATATAAGTCCAAATCCAATTGTCTATTGGCAAAACCGGTGATGGGATTTTGAATATCCGCAACATCAATGCTCTTGGTAAATCCTACAGAGTTTCTCTCGCCGCGCATGAAACTGAGTTTATTGGACCAGTAGTGGTTTGCTTTCTTCTGCACCAAATGAATACCCGCTACTTGCCAATCCAAATTGAACCAGTTTCTGGAACGACTGGACACTTGGTCATTGAGCTGCCACTGGGCATCGGTCAAACCACCTGGTTGCTGGGCTGTTGAAAAATGCTTGTTGTACAAAAAGTCAATGGAAAAACCATTGGTCAAACCCCTACCCATTTTCACAAGGGCATTCTGTGTCTTGTATTGGTTGTTTTCTCTCCAACCATCCCCTTCCCGCTGTTGCACCCACACGCCGTATTTCCATTTGTTTTTTATTCCGGAAATTCCATGAAACATACTCTGGGTATTGAATGAGCCGATGGTATAGGTCCCTTGATAATTGCATTTTTGATTGGAAGGCTCAACAGTATTGTAGTTCAAATACCCACCGAATTGGGTACCATAGGCCAAAGCACCTGCGCCTTTGATCAACTGAATGCCTGAGATGAACTCCGTTGGGGGTGCGTAATAAGCTTCAGGGTAGCCCATGGGATCTGAGGCAATGTCCATTCCATCCATGCGCACATTCAAATCCCATGATCGGTTGGGTGACCAACCGCGGGTTGAAATGGAGGTATTGAGGCCACTGCCATCGCTTTCCCAAATGGTCATTCCAGGAACTTTGGCCATCCATTGACGGGCGGCGTTGCCACTGGCATCCACTTGAAGATTTTTCACCGTTACTTCGTAAGTCGCTTTTCCTGCATAGACAACACCTTCTTTCCATTCAGGCAGAAATTCTGTGGTCGCTTTTTTTGAGTAATCGAAAAAAACAATCGGCTTGAGCAATGTATCGATCTTAATTGCTGAAGGCGGGAGAATTCGAGGAGAAGTTACAGGTTGAGCAAAAGCCAACGTGACTGCCGATATTGCAATGGCTGTAAGGACTTGTCTTTTCATTGTTATTTAGAATCTTTCTTGATAACACAAAGATTCATGATTCACCACGCTCTATACAATACCTAAAAAGTGGTATTCTTTCTTAAAGCAGAAGAATACATTGGGGAAACTAACCAAAATAACCACAACTAAACATTTATTAGACAACAAAAAAGGCCTCAAAAGAGACCCTTTTAGCTTTCCATAAAAAGAAACTATTCCCTTAAAAAATTATCAGATCTAATCAACTTTCCATTCTCTAACCACCGCACCAAATACACCCCGGACGGCCATTCAGAAACTGAAATTTTCGTTTGACCCATCATTGAATTCTTGTAAATCCTTTCTCCCGAAGCATTAAAAATCTCAACGATTTGCTTATCATTTGTTAGGGAAGAGATGAAGATTTCCGAATGTGCTGGATTGGGAAAAATAAAGTTCCTTTGGACAGTACTTTCGACGATACCTAAGGTTCCTGACACATTCACTATCAAAGTGTCTGTGACAGAACAGCCCGAAGAATTGGTGACATTAAGGGTCAAGGTAACTAAAGAATCATTTCCAAATTGAAAAACACAACTAGAAGTACCTTGACCGCTGGTAATTGTTGCACCATCCGCTGCCCATACATATGAAGCACCGGACATCGAAGATGCTGAATAAAAATGAGAAGAATTGGCGACCACACCAGACAACCCTCCAATAGCGACATTCATTGCTGCCGGTTCATCAACAGTAGCTGTATAAGGAATTGCGCATCCAAGAGCGTCAGTTATTGTGTAGCTGTAATCTCCTGCTGTAAGTCCCAACAATGGGTCACCGGTCAATGTATAGGGTGAAACTCCACCAAAAGGTTGAATGACAATTTCGCCATCGTTGCCGCCGTTACAACTCACATTAGAAATCAATGAAGAAACCTCAATGGGCAATAAATCAAAAATTGTAAATCCCATATTCTCCGAGCATGCTCCATCAGTGATTGTGACATAGTAATTCCCCGATGATAAATTAACAAGAGAAGCAGCCGTTGATCCATTGTTCCAAAAATATTGCAGATTGCTATTGGAACTTGACAAGGTAATATTTGCATTGCTTTCATTATAGCAAATCAATTGAGACATGCTGCTAGAAACATTAAAGGAGCTACAATGAAATGTTGTATCCAAACCTTCACAACTGCAAGAATTTGTCCATGTATCACCAACAGTATTGATGTTGGAATCATCGCAACTTTGTAAAGGAAAGTAACAAGAGTTGTCATTCAATCCAGCACTTGGGTTAAAGTTGCAAGCTGATGGATTGGTGCACCCCAATACTTCCAATTGATCACAAATACCATCATTATCTACATCGACCAAACAATTCCCAGCACAGTTATAATATTGTTGAGGATATATACAACCAACATTGACATTCGCACTTGGGTTATAATTGCAAGCAGATTGATCTGTACAGCCTTGGATTTGGGCGATGAAAGGTTGAACGACTTGAGAAGTAGAATATACATAGTCACTCGCATCACTGCTATTGCCATTGGAAGAATTCGCGGCAAGGCCGGTACAATAAAAAGTCACCGCGCCTACATTGGTTGCAGGGGCGGTCCATGTGAAATTAAAGGTATGAGATCCCGTTGTACCTGTTCCTCCGCTGGTAGATTGAACAATATTGGTCCGTGAGTTTCCTCCAACCGTAGCGCTGAGGGTGTGGGTTCCTGTGCCTGCAGTGAGCGTACCTGCATTGGCCCCATTTGACCTCAAAGCCTCAAAGCCAAGTCCAAAAGCCGAACGTCCGGTATGGGTAACTGTCACCGTAATGCTATATGTATTTCCAGGAACGTATTCCCAATTGGTTAAATTACTACTGGTAATGACTACACTTCCCGTACCTGCATTCAAAGCATAGGTGGAGTGACAATCGGTACAATCGCCCTCTCCGGGAGAACCCGTTTTACCCGCTTTTCCACTTGGATTTTCACTCGCTGCTGATATTCCTAAAACCAACATCGCCAACATTCCCAATTGGAAAAATAAATTTCTCATGCTCATTGTTTTCACTTTATGGATCAAGAATAGGCCTCTGATTTCTTACTGTCAAATTTTTAACAGAATTATCCCACACAATTGATAAAAATCAATTTTCATTATACTTAAAAAAGTTGGGGTATTGAATCATTATGAAAGAAACATCAACCAATTAATATTTCGTTCTCAGTAAATTTGAATTGATTTCAAATCTTGGTAAAACGTACATGTTGATTGCCTATTGCAAGGATGTATATACCGGAATTCAAATATTCAACATTTAAATTCATTTGTAGTCCTGAATTTAATGCCTCTCTAATAACTTCTTCTCCATGTATATTGTAGATGATAACCGATCTATAAATCAGATCTCCGCTGTACTGAATGCTCAATAAATTATTCACAGGATTGGGATAAAGCGAGATTTTTGATTCAGCTTGGTTCACGACAGAATTACCAAAACAATTCAATCCTTGTTCGAATTGGAAGTTGGCTTCAAAACTATTTTGAACCACATTCATGATACCTGAATGAACGATGGTATCCGCATTACAGGTAACATCCAAATAAGTCAAGCCGGTTATATTGTCCACCAAATCCATTTGTAATTGATAACAACTCAAAGGAGAAGACAAGCACAAAGAATCACTCCATTCTGGGAAATCTTCAGAAATGCCTTGCACACCATCGGCGAGTGTATTTCCCCATTGATCAATGACCGACCAAACCAAGGTATCCAAATCGAAGGCAGGTGGCATGGTTAAATAACTGGCCATTGTATTCCAAGACAACCAAGCACCTGAACAAGTATCGCTTGGCGAATTTTGACAATCGTTATTGAATCCCAATTGCAACAATCGCCCATTGCACACACCCGTGGTATATTGTTCATTGCTGATGATGGTCAAAGGCGCTATGACATCCACAATAAAATTGGAATCTGCCACTGCCCCTTCAGAGCAAATGTCAAGGTAGTAACAGCCGGGCAGCCAGCAATCAAAGAAATCAAACACCGGCTGATTGGCCGTGAAATTCACTTGACCTGAATTGACCACTGCACCTACATCATTGGTGATGGTATAATTCAACATTTCTGTTCCGCCCAAATCTGGAACGCTGGTGAATCCCATGAATACTGGTTCACACACCTCACACGCAACGGTAACGGTGTCATAGAAAGTGATGGAGCAAGTCGAACAACCGCCCATTGAACATCCCTCCAAACCTGTAGGATGGTAAAAAGCGATGATGGTATGCAAACCATTGGGAAAAAACTGGGTCATTTCAGCCGTGGGCGTTGAAAAGGCGAACCCATCCACCTCCCAATCCACTGAACCTGGAGCAGACGTATCAAAATGAATATAATATTCTTGACAGGTCAAAGTATCCAAAATCAATTGCGTTGGACAAATTGGTGTTGTAGCACAATCCACGGTTATTGGGAAAGCCAAGGTGTATTGAGGTCCGCAACCAGCGGCATCGATCATGGCCACAACGTCGTAAAGGCCATCTTGCGCATAGGTATGTTGTTGGTAGTTTCCAATTGGATCATTGGAGGTGTCTCCAAAATCCCAACTGACATTGCCAACATATGCAGGAACAAAGAAATCATAGGTATCGCAATCGATCGTCTGAGATTGAATTTGCGAGGGACAGCCGATGGTGGAACAAAATGTTACTGAATAATAACCATTCCAATCTTCATAAGTCAACATTTGCAAAGGTTGACCCTCCAACAATATTTCGAAACTAAAACTATTTCCAATTGGAAAGGTACTTGGATCAATCGTTAATGCCAGATTACATCCTGCTGTCATGCAAAGCGTATCCCAACTTTCCGAATGATTTA